>NZ_JAWOAI010000216.1:0-15704 GCF_033194735.1 Streptomyces sp. W16 | reverse complement strand
GTAGCGCGTCCTCGGTGGCGCCCCGGTTGACCGCCCGCAGGATCGCCGCGGCCGTCGGGTGGCCGTGTCCCGGGACGAGCGCGAGAAACGCGCGCAGGGCCCGCGCGTGCCGCGGCGTGTAGGTGCGGTAGCCGTGCGCGGTGCGTTCGGCGGCCGGAAGGATCCCCGCCGCCTCGTAGTTGCGGACCGCCTGCGTCGACAGACCGTGCCCGCGCGCCAGATCGACCGGCCTGAGCCGACCACCGCTTTGAGGGTTTCGCACCACTGTCCTGCCACTGTCGACAAAAAGTTTCCACCGGGACTTCAACGATACGTTTGAGGATATGACTCCTGGTATCTCTCCCGGTATCCCCCCTGGCATCACCGATGCCGTCCACGCCCTCGACTCCGCAGCCGTCCTGGATCTGCTCCCGGCCAGACCGCGGCTGCTCGCGCTCGGTGAGCCCACCCACGGCGAGGACGTCCTGCTCGATGTGCGCAACGAGATCTTCCGCCACCTCGTCGAGCGGGAGGGCTACCGCACCATCGCCATCGAGAGCGACTGCCTCATGGGCCTGGTCGTGGACGACCACGTCACCTCGGGCACGGGCACCCTCGACGACACCATGGCGCGCGGCTTCAGCCACGGGTGGGGCGCCTTCCCGGGCAACCGCGAACTGGTGCGCTGGATGCGCGAGTACAACGCCGGCCGCCCCGACACCGAGCAGGTGCGGTTCGCCGGATTCGACGGCCCGCTGGAGATCACCGGCGCCGCGAGCCCCCGGCAGGCCCTCACCGGACTCCACGCCCACCTCGCCGCCGGAGTCGACGCCGACCTTCTTCCCGGCACCGCCGAAACCCTCGACGAGCTGCTCGGTCCGGACGACCCGTGGACCGACACCGCCGCCATGCGGGACCCGTCCCGGTCCGTCGGGCGGACGCCCCGAGCCCGGCAACTGCGGCTGTTCGCCGACGACTTGGTGGCCCTGCTCGACGCGTGGACACCGCGACTGATCGCGACGTCCACGCCGGAGGAGTGGCACCGCGCCCGCCTGTACGCGCGCACAGCGGTCGGCCTGCTGCGCTACCACTCCGCGATGGCCGACGCCTCACCGAGCCGTATGACGCGGCTGGTGGCCCTGCGCGACTCGATGATGGCCGCCAACCTGCTCGCCGTCGCCGAACGCGGCCCGGCGCTGGTGAACGCCCACAACGGCCACCTCCAGCGGAACAGGAGCACGATGCGCATGGGCGGCCTGCCGGTGGAGTGGTGGAGCGCCGGCGCGATCGTCGGCGCACACCTGGGCGAGGAGTACGCCTTCCTGGCCACGGCCCTCGGCACGATCCCCCACCAGGGGGTGGACACCCCGCCCCCGGACACCGTCGAGGGGCTGCTCTACGCGCTCCCGCAACCCCGTTGCCTCGTCGACACCCGTCGGCTCGCCACCGCGCTCGCCGGATCGACGCCCGCCCCTCGCGTGTCGTCCTGGTACGGCTACGCCCCACTGGACCCGGCGCACCTGACCGGCCACGACGGGATCGTGTTCGTCAAGCACACCGGGTCCGGCCCGGCTTCCTCGGAGCAGGGCGACGACTGAGCGGTGCCGTCAGCCCCCGTGCACGTCGTTCGTCGCGGCGATCCTCTTCCACGACCTCGGCTGGACCGGAGCGGCCGACGCCTTCGCGATGGACGCCGTACGGGCCGCCGGGGCCGCCGGCTTCGACGGCTGGAACAGCCAGGTGTCGAAGAGCGCGGACAGCGACTTCCCCGACACCTGCTCGGCGTAGGACCGGAAGTCCGCGACGGACGCGTTGCCGTACGCGTGCTCCTTCGGCCAGCCCTTCAGGATGGCGAAGAACGCGTCGTCGCCGACCTCGTTGCGCAGCGCCTGGATGGCGAGTGCGCCCCGGTCGTAGACCGGAAGCTCGAACTGGTTGTCCGGACCGGGGTCGCCGGGCGCGATCGTCCAGAAGGGGTCGTCGGCCGGGTGCGAGGCGTAGACGTAGTCGGCGAGTTGCTGCGTGGTGCCCTCGCCCTCGTGCTCGGACCACAGCCACTGCGCGTACCGCGCGAAGCCCTCGTTGATCCAGATGTCCTTCCAGCCCTTCAGCGACACGTCGTCGCCGTACCACTGGTGGGCCAACTCGTGCACGACGACAGAGGTGTTGGCGCCGTTCGCGAACTGCTTCTGGCTGTAGTAGACGCGCGTCTGCGTCTCCAGCGCGTACCCGGTCGTCGTGTTGGGCACGTACCCGCCGGCCGAACTGAAGGGATACGGCCCGAAGTAGCCGCTCAGCCAGTCGACGATCTCCCCGGTCCGCTCCACGCTCGCCCGCGCGGAGCCGTCGTTGTCGCCGAGGTCCTTGCTGTACGCGTTGATGACCGGGACGCCACCCTCCGAGGTGCTGGTGGTGATGTCGAACTTGCCGAGGGCCAGCGTGGCCAGGTAGGTGGCCTGCGGTTTGTTCTGCCGCCAGTTGTAGCGGGTCCAGCCGAGTTGTGAACTCGTCGACTGGAGCGTGCCGTTGGAGATGGCCTGGGTGCCGTTCGGCACCGCCACCGACACGTCGTAGGTCGCCTTGTCGCTGGGGTGGTCGTTGCTCGGGAACCACCACCACGCCGACTCGGGCTCGTCCGCCGCGACCGCGCCGTCCGGGGTGCGGTGCCAGGTGTCGAAGCCGTACGCGCTCTTCGTGGACGGGACCCCGCTGTAGCGGACCACGACCGTGATCGGTGTGCCCGTCGGCAGCGGGGTCTTCGGGGTGATCTCCAGCTCGTGCTGGCCGGAGGTCGCGAAGGTCGCCTTCACACCGTTGACCCGCACCTCGCTCACGTCGAGGAGGAAGTCAAGATTGAACCGCGAGAGATCCTGCGTGGTCTTGGCGAGGATGGTGGCCGTACCCGCCAACTCATCCGTCGCGGGCTGGTATTGAAGCCTGAGGTCGTAGTGCGAGACGTCGTATCCGCCGTTGCCGTAGGCCGGGTAGTAGGGGTCGCCGATACCCGGAGCGCCGGGGGAGTAGCTTGCCGCCGATGCCGGGATCGCCAGCAGCAGGGAGGCCGCCGCGAGCGCTCCCGGCGCGATGATTCTGCGGTGCACGAGAACTCCAAGTCGTAGGGCTCCGCGGGAAGCCGAAGAGCCGTGGGGGTCCACGAAGGTCGAAGAGCCGTAAGGTCCACTCGGTCCGTCTGTTCAAAGGCTATTCAGTCCCTGTGCTCCCATGCCTGTCCACGGCACCTCCTGTCACACGATCGCCATTCGGCCGACATGACCCCGAACGACCCCGAGTGCCTCTTCCAGCACGGGAGTTGACCGATGTACCGTCCGCGCATGCCGAAACGCACGCGCTTCACGATCTGGAGATCGCTCGCGACGGCGGCGACCGCCGCCCTCCTGGCCACTTTCCTCACCCCGGCAGTGGCCCAGAGCGCCCCGCAGGAAAGCCAACCCGTCTACTCCTACGCGAACGCCGTCCGCGAGGCCGTCTGGGTGGACACCGGACTCGACGGCGACGGTGACGGGAAACCGGACCGCGTCGCCGTCGACATCGTCCGGCCGAGCGAACCCGCCCGCGAGGGCCGCAAAGTGCCCGTCATCATGGACGCCAGCCCCTACTACTCCTGCTGCGGACGCGGCAACGAGAGCCAGCTGAAGACCTACGACGCCAGCGGCAACGTTGTCCAGATGCCGCTGTTCTACGACAACTACTTCGTGCCCCGCGGCTACGCCTTCGTCGGCGTCGACCTCGCCGGCACCAACCGCTCCGACGGCTGCGTCGACGTCGGCGGCCGTTCCGACATCCAGTCCGCGAAGGCCGTCGTCGACTGGCTGAACGGACGCGCGAAGGCGTACACGACACGCACCGGAACCGTCTCCTCGCAGGCGAGTTGGACCAACGGCAAGACCGGAATGATCGGCAAGAGCTGGGACGGCACCATCGCCAACGGCGTCGCCGCCACCGGCGTGAAGGGCCTGAAGACGATCGTCCCGATCAGCTCCATCTCCTCCTGGTACGACTACTACTTCGCCAAGGGTGCCCCGCTCTACGACTCCGGCCCCGACTGGCTCTCCGGCTACGTCGACAGCCCCGACGCGCAGGCCAAGTGCGCCGCCGTCCAGCAGAAGATCGTCGACGGGGCTCCACGCACCGGTGACTGGACGCCGTTCTGGACCGAGCGCGACTACGTGAAGGACGCGAGCAAGGTCAAGGCCAGCGTCTTCCTCGTGCACGGGCTGCAGGACCTCAACGTCCGCACCAAGAACTTCGGCCAGTGGTGGGACGCCCTCGCAAAGAACGGCGTCGAGCGCAAGATCTGGCTCTCCCAGACCGGCCACGTCGACCCCTTCGACTACCGGCGCGACGCCTGGGTCGACACCCTGCACCGCTGGTTCGACCACGAACTCCTCGGCTACGACAACGGAATCGACCGCCAGCCGATGGCCGACGTCGAACGCCACCCCGACCAGTGGGAGACGTCGAAGACCTGGCCGCCGAGCGGCACCGCGACCACCACCCTCCACCCGGCGCAGGGCACCCGGGCGGGCGTAGGCACGCTCGGGCTGGGCGCGGGCAGCGGGACCGAGACGTTCACCGACAACCCGCAGGAGAGCGAGACCGACTGGGCCGCCGCGATCGACAAGTCGACGGCGGACAAGGCAGGTTTCGTCACCGGACCGCTCAAGAAGGACCTGCGGCTTTCGGGTTCCTCGAAGGTGACGATCACGGCGACACCCACCACCGCCACGGCCCATCTCTCCGCCGTCCTGGTCGATTTGGGCCCCGACACCATCCGCGACTACGCCGACTCGGCGGAAGGCATCACCACGCTCACGAACCGCACCTGCTGGGGCGAGAGCACCGCCGGCGACAGTGCCTGCTTCCTGGCAACCCAGGCCAAGACCACGGCAGTCGACTACAACGTCTTCAGCCGCGGCTGGGCCGACCTCGGCAACTACGCCTCCGCCACGAAGGGCGTACCGCTCACCCCGGGCAAGGCGTACACCATCACGCTCGACCTGGCGGCGACCGACCACGTCGTCCCGGCCGGGCACCGCCTCGCCCTGATCGTCGCGGGCACGGACAAGGACCTCATCGACCCGCCGTCCACCACCCCGACCCTCGCCCTGACCCTGGCCCGCACCTCGGCCCAACTCCCGCTCGTCGGCGGCGCGTCGGCGTTCGCCAAGGCCACGGCGGGAGTCAAGTCCACGGCAGCCACGGCCGCGACCCTCGACGGCGTACGGACACCCCGTTCCGCCGCCCAGCGGGTACCCGGCAACTGATCACCGACCCGACCCGACCCGGAGTGGGGCGGCGGCGCGAGTGCGCTCCGCCGCCCCACTCCGGGCACGTCGGCCGCAGAGCGCGCTCCGCCGCCCGCGTCGGACACCTCGGTCACCTCGGTCACCTCGGTCACCTCGGTCACCTCGGTCACCTCGGTCACCTCGGTCACCTCGGTCACCGAAGCCTCGCGGCTCAGCCCAGCCGCAGCCGCACCAACTCCGCGACCTCCTCGGCGCACCCCCACGCCACCGTGATCCCCGCCCCGCCGTGCCCGTAGTTGTGCACCAACACCCGCCCGTCCCGCAGCACTTGACGCTCCAGCCGGACAGCGGGCCGCGTCGGCCGCAGTCCCACCCGGTGCTCCAGCACCCGGGCGTCGGCGATCTCCGGCCGGATCGCCGCGCAGCGCGCGATGATCGCCTCGGCGGTCTCGGGATCGGGCGTCATCGACCAAGCGCCGTCCTCGGCCGTACCGCCCAGGATCAGCCCGCCCGGCTGCGGGAAGAAGTACGTGGACGTGTCCGCCGAGTGGTCGACCGACGTGAACCAGGTCGTGATCCCCGGGTTCTCCACCACCACCAGCTGACCGCGCACCGGCCGCATCGAACGGTCGGGCACCAGGTCCAGGGAGTCCAGCCCCGTGCAGTTGACCACGAAGGGTGCCGGCACCTCGGTGAGGTCCGTCACCGACGCCTCCTCGACGGTCCCGCCCGCCCCCAGGAACCGCTCCCGCAGCCACGGCAGATGGGTCGACATGTCGATCAGCGGCAACCGGGCCCACAGCCCGCCGCCCGCGTACTCCTCGGCCCGCGCCGCCCGCAGCCCCGGCACCCGGCCCGCCCACGGCCCCAGCTCGTCCAGCCGTGTCCCGCCCTGTACACCCTCGACCATGCGTACGCCCGTCTCCTCGGGCCGCGCCGCCAACTTCTCGTACACGCCGAGCGATTGGAGCGCCCACTCACCGACGAGCGCCTCCGGCTCGATCCGGTACGGCCACCACAGCGCGCCCGCGACGGCCGAGGTCGTCAGCTCGACGCTCTCGCGCGTCCACACTCGCACCCGTGCGCCGCTCTCGGCCAGGACGACGGCCGTCGTCAGCCCGATGACGCCCCCGCCGACCACGATGACTTCGCCACTCACACCGCTCTCCATGCGCGGACGGTAGCGGAATACGACATGCCGTGCTGACATCGGCATCGCGCTGGGGATACTCACAGCATGTCTGCCGAACCTGCGATGTCCGCCGCGTACGCGGCCTTCGGCCTGGCACCGGCGATGCGCGCCGGTGAAGTCCTCGCGGACGGCGGCTACCAGGTGCACCGCGACTTCGTCGACTTCCTCGTCGACGGCCGCCCACTGCTCTTCCAGCTCGCCGACCTGGACGCCGTCTCCCCGCTCGCCTCCGACATCCCGCCCGCGATCTTCACCGCCCAGGTCCGCAGCCTCCTCCTGGAGACCGACCCACCCCTGGAGGGCGGACGCCACATCATCTACGGCTGCCCCGAGTGCGCGGACCTGGCCTGCGGCGCCGTCACCGCCGTCATCGAACGGGACGGCACCGACTACATCTGGCGCGACTTCGCCTGGCAGACCGAGGAACACGCCGACCTGGAGCGCAACGGCTACCACGGCATAGGGCCCTTCCGCTTCGCAGGCACCGAGTACCGCACGGCCCTCGACTCCCTCATCGACGGCACCGAACCCCCGGCCGCCAAACGCCGCGTCCTCCTCATCGGCGCCCGAGTCGCCGTCCTCAACAAGCTCGCCGCCGCCCTCCGCGCCATCGGCATCGGCGCCGAGATCACCGGCGACGCGACCCACGTCCCCGCCGACGAACTCCGCGGCTACGGCGCCGTCGCCTTCGGCCGGGCCGTCGCCCAGGAGGAACGCGCCGCCGTACGGGCCGCCTTCGACCGCGCCGGTGTGGACGTGGCCTACGTCGACGGGCTCGCCCCCATCGTCCCGCTCCTCGTCGCCCAGATCGAACACGCCCTGGACCGCCGCCCGCCCGAGCAGCACCGGCTGACCCGCCTGGTCGCAGCCGACGGCGAGGCGGGCATCGAGGTCACCTCCCCGTGCCGGGTACGCGTCACGGCGTACCGGCTCGATCGCCTCTACCGCAGCCACACCCAGGACGTCTTCGACGGCGTCCTGGAACCCGGAAGCCACCGCATCGCCCTCGACGCGAAAGCCGTGAAGGGCGAGTCCTTCGTCGTGGCCCGCACCACGGGGAGCGTGCTGGTGGAGCCGATGGCACGCTGAAATCCGCGGCGCGGGCGGCCAAACGGACCGATTAGGATCGGCGGTCTGATGACTGCCACTCTCGTCGCCAAGAATCTCGCCGCCGGACACGGCGACCGCGCCCTGTTCAGCGGGCTCGACCTCGTCGTCGCCCCCGGCGATGTGATCGGCCTTGTCGGTGCCAACGGCGCCGGCAAGTCCACTCTCCTGAGGATGCTCGCCGGCCTGCTCGCACCGGAGGAGGGCGAACTGCGCCTCTCCCCGCCGGCCGCGACCGTAGGACATCTCCCGCAGGAGCCGGAGCGGCGCCCGGGCGAGAGCGTGCGCGAGTTCCTGTCCCGCCGCACCGGCGTCGCCGAGGCCCAGCGCACGATGGACGAGGCCACCCAGGCACTGGTCGACGGCGCACCCGGCGCCGACGACGCCTACTCGGCGAGCCTGGAGCGCTGGCTCGACCTCGGCGGCGCCGACCTCGACGAACGCGCCGAGGAGATCGCCGACTCCCTCGGCCTCGCCATCGACCTCGACCAGCCGATGACGTCCCTGTCCGGCGGCCAGGCGGCCCGCGCGGGCCTCGCTTCCCTCCTCCTCTCCCGCTACGACGTCTTCCTCCTGGACGAGCCCACCAACGACCTGGACCTCGACGGCCTGGAACGCCTCGAACGTTTCGTCTCCGGCCTGCGCGCCGGCACGGTCGTCGTGTCCCACGACCGCGAGTTCCTCACCCGCACGGTCACCAAGGTCCTCGAACTCGACCTGGCCCAGAACCAGATCAACCTCTACGGCGGCGGCTACGAGGCCTACCTGGAGGAGCGGGACGTGGCCCGCCGGCACGCCCGCGACGACTTCGAGGAGTACGCCGACAAGCGCTCCGCGCTCCAGGACCGTGCCCAGATGCAGCGCGGCTGGATGGACAAGGGCGTCAAGAACGCCCGCCGCAAGGCGAACAACGACAACGACAAGATCGG
The DNA here is from genome assembly GCF_033194735.1 of Streptomyces sp. W16. Classification (NCBI taxonomy): domain Bacteria; kingdom Bacillati; phylum Actinomycetota; class Actinomycetes; order Kitasatosporales; family Streptomycetaceae; genus Streptomyces; species Streptomyces sp. W16. The sequence continues at coordinate 7,230 of NZ_JAWOAI010000216.1, read as the reverse complement.
CCGCAAGTTCCGCAGCGAGGCCAGCGAGAAGCAGGCCGCGAAGGCCCGGCAGACCCAGCGCATGATCGAACGCCTCGACGTCGTCGAGGAGCCCCGCAAGGAGTGGGAACTGCGCATGGAGATCGCCTCCGCGCCCCGCTCCGGCGCGGTCGTCGCGACCCTGCGGGACGCCGAGGTACGACGCGGCGACTTCAGCTTCGGCCCGGTGTCCCTGCAGATCGACTGGGCGGACCGGGTCGCGGTGACCGGCGCGAACGGCGCGGGCAAGTCGACGCTCCTCGCTGCGCTGCTCGGCCGTATCCCCTTGGACGCGGGGCAGGCTTCGCTCGGCTCCGGTGTCCTGGTCGGCGAGGTGGACCAGGCCCGGCAGTTGTTCCACGGCACGGAGTCCCTGCTCGACGCGTTCTGCGCGGCCGTCCCGGACACCGAGCCGGCCGAAGTCCGCACGCTGCTCGCCAAGTTCGGGCTCAAGGCGCACCATGTGATGCGGCCTGCGGGGACCTTGTCACCGGGTGAGCGCACCCGTTCGGCGCTGGCGTTGCTCCAGGGCCGTGGGGTGAACCTCCTGGTTCTGGACGAGCCGACGAACCACCTGGACCTGCCGGCCATTGAGCAGCTGGAGTCGGCGCTGGATGCGTATGAGGGCACGTTGTTGTTGGTCACTCATGACCGGCGGATGCTGGACGCGGTTCAGGTGACTCGGCGGTTGGAGGTGGCGGACGGGAAGGTGACGGAGCAACGGTGAGGATCAGGTGGTTCGTTCACTGCGGGTCCGTTGTGGCTGGTCGCGCAGTTCCCCGCGCCCCTTCAGGGCGCTGACGCTCGGCCTCTTTCGCGGCGCGCTCCACCCTTTCCCGGTGTTCCGCCCACCAACTCGCGTCGCCAGGCGCCATGTTGTCGCCCCCGGCCCGCTGTCCCACCGATCCGTCGACGAGTTCCCGCACGACATCGGCGTGCCCTGCGTGCCGGGATGTTTCGTAGATCATGTGGACGAGCGTGCGGTGCAGGGTGATTTCGTTCCCCCGCTCACCGGGTATGCGGCCGACCGCGTCCAGGGGCAACGCCTCGATCGTCGCGTCGGAGTGGGCGCACACACGCCGATAGTCCCCGACGATCTGCTCACGCGTCTCATCGGGCGTCGCCCACAGATCCGCGTTGGGCTCGGCGTCACCCGCGATCCACAACTCCGGTGCGTCGACGGGCCGTCCGAAGACCGTGCCGAAGTAGAACGCCTCGGCCCCGGCCAGATGCTTGACCAGCCCCAACAGATTGGTGCCGGTCGGCGTCATGGGCCGCCGGATGTCGTACTCCGACAGCCCATGGAGCTTCCAGAGGAGCGTGTCTCGGCTGTCCTGAAGAATGACGCGGAGGTCTGCCTTGAAGTCGGGTGAGATCATCCGCCCAGTCTGTCGGAGACATGATCCAACTTCACCTGTTTTCGCCGCCGAGCACCCACCCCTCAGGGGCGCGGGGAACTGCGCGACCAGCCACAACGGACCCGCAGCTTCCCCACGACCTGCTCGGCGCAGCCGTCAGCGCTTGCCTTTCTTCCCCGGGTCCAACAACCCCGCCTTCCGCAAAGCATCAGCCATCGCACTGTTACCCGGCGGCGGAGCCGCCTGCCGCGACCCACCACCCTGGCCGCCCTGCCGCTGCTGCTGGCGCTGCTGGGGCGGACGCCCACCCCGCTGCCGACGCTCGCCACCCCCACCCTGCTGTCCTCGCTCCCCGCCGGAGGCCACCGCTTCCGCCGAGTCGTCGAGCCGCAGAGTCAGCGAGATCCGCTTCCGAGGGATGTCGACATCGAGCACCTTCACCTTGACGATGTCCCCCGGCTTCACCACGTCCCGCGGGTCCTTGACGAACGTCTTCGACAGTGCGGAAACGTGTGCCAGACCGTCCTGGTGGACACCGACATCGATGAACGCCCCGAACGCGGCGACGTTCGTGACGACCCCCTCCAGGACCATCCCGGGCGCCAGGTCGGAGATCTTCTCGACGCCGTCCTTGAACGTGGCCGTCTTGAACGCGGGCCGCGGGTCGCGCCCCGGCTTCTCCAGCTCCTTGAGGATGTCGGTCACGGTCGGCAGACCGAACGTCTCGTCCACGAACTCGGTCGGCTTCAGCGAACGCAGTACCGCCGTGTTGCCGATCAGCGACGCCACCTCGCTCCCCGCCGTCTTCACCATCCGCCGCACCACCGGATACGCCTCGGGGTGCACGCTGGACGAGTCGAGCGGGTCGTCGCCGCCGCGGATGCGCAGGAAGCCCGCGCACTGCTCGTAGGCCTTCGGGCCGAGTCGTGCCACCTTCTTCAGCTGGGTGCGCGAGGTGAAGGGGCCGTTGGCGTCGCGGTGCGACACGATGTTCTCGGCGAGGCCGGAGGTGATGCCGGACACGCGTGAAAGGAGCGGCGCGGAGGCCGTGTTGACGTCCACACCGACGCCGTTCACACAGTCCTCGACCACTGCGTCCAGTGAACGCGACAGCTTCACCTCGGACAGGTCGTGCTGGTACTGGCCGACACCGATCGACTTGGGGTCGATCTTCACCAACTCGGCCAGCGGGTCCTGGAGTCGGCGCGCGATCGAGACGGCGCCCCGCAACGACACGTCCATGTCGGGCAGTTCCGCCGAGGCGAACGCGGACGCCGAGTACACGGACGCGCCGGCCTCGGACACCATCACCTTGGTGAGGTTCAACTCCGGGTGCTTGGTGATGAGTTCACCGGCGAGCTTGTCGGTCTCGCGGGACGCCGTGCCGTTGCCGATCGCGATCAGGTCGACCGAGTGCTGGGCGGAGAGGCGGGCCAGCTTGGCGAGGGCGTCGTCCCACTTGTTGGCCGGGACGTGCGGGTAGATCACGTCCGTGGCGACGACCTTGCCGGTCGCGTCGACGACGGCCACCTTCACGCCCGTACGGAAACCGGGGTCCAGGCCCAGCGTCGCGCGGGTGCCGGCCGGGGCGGCGAGCAGCAGGTCCCGCAGGTTCGAGGCGAAGACGTTGACCGCCTCGTCCTCGGCGGCCGTACGCAGCCGCAGCCGCAGGTCGATGCCGAGGTGCACGAGAATCCGGGTGCGCCAGGCCCAACGGACCGTGTCCTGAAGCCACTTGTCGCCGGGACGGCCGCGGTCGAGGATCTGGAAGCGGTGGGCGACCATCCCCTCGTAGGAAGAAGGCCCCTCGGTGTCCTCCTCGGGCTCCAGGACGAGATCGAGGACGTCCTCCTTCTCGCCGCGCAGCATCGCGAGGATGCGGTGCGAGGGCAGCGCGGTGAACGGCTCCGAGAAGTCGAAGTAGTCGGCGAACTTGGCGCCCGCCTCCTCCTTGCCATCCCGCACCTTCGCGGCGAGGCGCCCGCGTCCCCACATCCGCTCGCGCAGCTCGCCGATCAGGTCGGCGTCCTCCGAGAACCGCTCGGTGAGGATCGCCCGGGCGCCGTCCAGGGCGGCCTGCGGATCGGCGACACCCTTGTCGGCGTCGACGAACGCGGCGGCAGCGGCGAGCGGCTCCACGCTCGGGTCGCCCAACAGCCCCTCCGCGAGCGGCTCAAGCCCCGCTTCCCGCGCGATCTGCGCCTTGGTGCGCCGCTTGGGCTTGTAGGGCAGGTAGATGTCCTCAAGGCGCGCCTTGGTCTCGGCGGCGCGGATCTGCGCCTCCAGCTCCTCGGTGAGCTTGCCCTGCTCGCGCACCGATTCGAGGATCGCGGTCCGCCGCTCTTCCAGCTCCCGCAGATACCGCAGCCGCTCTTCGAGCGTGCGCAGTTGCGCGTCGTCGAGCATCTCGGTCGCTTCCTTGCGGTAGCGGGCGATGAAGGGCACCGTCGAACCGCCGTCGAGCAGCTCGACGGCTGCCTTCACCTGCCGCTCCCGTACGCCGAGCTCCTCGGCGATCCTGCCTTCGATGGACCCTACGAGGGGTGTCGTCACGCCCGTACCGCCTTCTCCACTGAGGTTGCGCGGCAATTGTGGCAGGTGGCACCGACACTCGGGGATCAGGGCGCCGTCCCGGAGTCGATTTTCGGTGATCTTCTGGACGGTGGGAGCAGAGATAGGAGAGGCTGCGGGTATCGCCTGGTATGAGCAGGCAACAGCCAACTGACACCTTTCCCAGCGAAGTTGAGGCTCATGCCCGCGACAGTCCCCTTGGCACCCCCGTCCCCTGCCGTCGCCGAACTGGCGGCACAGCACGAACTGGGTGCGCTGCTCGCCACCTTCAGACCCCAGCGGTTCGGGTGGTTCGTGAAGTCGTCGTTCTATCTGACGCTCGCGATGCTGTTCTGCCTCTTCGTGGTGCCGGCCGTGATCTTCTACTACATCGCGCTCCGCCGCACCCCGGACTTCAACCCCCGACAGGCGGCGAAGCGGCTGCACCTGTTCGAGCACGGCATGATCGCCGACCAGGAGACGGGTGCCGGCACGGTGGCCGTGCGGTGGGACCGGATCAGGCTCTACGAGGAGCAGGTCCAGAAGATCATCAACGGCATACCGGGTCCGATCCTGTACACCTGCGTGGCGACGAGCCCGGGGGCGAGTGTGACGGTCACCAACTTCTACGAGAAGCCCCGCACTTGGGCCTCGGCCATGCAGAGAGCGGTACTGCTGGCCCAGGGCACCACCGCGCGGCAGGCGTTCCTGGACGGCGAGGTCCTGGACTTCGGCGAGTTCGACCTCTCCACCGCCGGCGTCGCGCACCGGAAGAAGGTGCTGCCCTGGACCCAGGTGGGGCAGGTCAAGCTCGGCGGCGGCGCCGTCGCGGTGATGAAGACCGGCGAATCGGCCTTCTGGGCGCGCGCCATGGCCAAGAGCGTCCCGAATCTTCAGATGTTCCTGGACATGGTGGACAAGTACCGCAGCTCCTGAGCCTTCTCCTCACGCCGCTCGGCGGGAGAGTGCCGGCACCGCCGCCGTGACGTCCGGTTTGCGCTCCGCCGGCTAGCTCTTGCCGAGCAGATTCCCCGGAAACGCCCCGGCGGCGAGCGCCCGCCGGGCGAACCCGGTCGCCAGCTCGGTCAGCCGTACGACCCCCTCGGCCCCCAGGTGCTCGTACGGTGCCCGGTCCAGCCGGTCGGTCTCCGCCTCGATCTCGGCGCGCAGCACGACGCCCGCCTCGGTCAACTCGCCGTCCCCGTCGAGCAGTCCGCGCTCCCGCAGCCGTCCCGCGGCGGCGTCCCACTCCTCCCGGCTCCAGCCGCGGGTGCCGAACACCCACTTCGGGGTCATGCCCTTGCCGGTCGCGGTGTGGGACACCACGGCCTCCAGGCCGTCGAGGCCGGCGGACATCAGGACGGCCAGGTGACCGTCGCCGCGGTGCTCGCGCAGCAGTGTGGCGGCGTGAAAGTACGCGAGATGCGGCTCCTCCGGGACCGGCAGATCGGCATGCGCGGCGTACAGGGGCCGGGCGGCACGTGTGCACGCCTCGGCGGCCCGCAGCGCCAGCCGCGCGGCCTCCGCCATCTCCTCCGACTCGACCACGTCGTCGTCCAGCAGACGGCGCAGGGTCGCGTCGACGGCACGTGCGCGTGCCGTCAGGGCCTGCTCCGGGGAGACGATCTCCCAGACGGCGGGCACATGCCGGGCCACGAGTTCGTACTTGTAGTTGTAGAAGGTCGCCGCCACCACGCCGGGCCCGACCCGCCCCAGCGCCGCCGCCCGTACGGCGAAGTTGACGGCCCTGGAATCCGTGACTCCGAGTTCCGCCAGTTCCCTGCCCAGGTCGGGCGAGAAGTAGAGCGTGGCGTGCAGGGAGTTGAGCGCGTTGTGGCAGCGGCGCCCGGCACGGGGATCGATGGCGGCAGTAGTCATGACGGTCACGTTACCGACTGGTCGGTACGGTCTCCAGTGGCGGGCACCGGATGGCAGGAAAGGTGGGGTACTCGTCATTGCGGCCGGCGCGGGCAGCGCGAAGAATCGGCGGTATGCGAACCGTCCTGGTGGTCCTCTTCGACGATGTGCAGAGCCTCGATGTCACCGGCCCCATGGAGGTCTTCGCGGGTGCCGAGAAGCTGGCACCGGGGACCTATCGCATCCGTACGGCCTCCCTGGACGGCAGCCCGGTACGCACCTCCAGCGGCCTGACCCTCGTACCGGATTCGACCCTCGCCGACGCGCCCGCCCCGCACACCCTTCTCGTCCCCGGCGGCCCGGGCGCGCGTGGTCCGGACCCGCGGCTGACCGACTGGCTGCGCGAGCACGGGCCGCGCGCCGAGCGCCTGGTGTCCGTGTGCACCGGAGCGCTCGTACTCGCCGAGGCGGGCCTGCTGGACGGACGGCGGGCGACCACGCACTGGGCGTACTGCGAGAAGTTCGCCAGTGATCATCCCGCCGTGACTGTCGACCCCGACCCCATCTACGTCCGCGACGGACATGTCTCCACCTCGGCCGGTGTCACCTCGGGCATCGATCTCGCACTCGCGCTGGTGGAGGAGGACCTCGGCCGGGACGCGGCACTGACCATCGCCCGCCACCTGGTCGTCTTCCTCCGCCGGCCCGGGAACCAGGCCCAGTTCAGCGCCCAGCTCGCCGCCCAGACGGCCTGCCGCGAACCCCTCCGCGAGGTCCAGCAGTGGATCACCGAGCACCCGGGCGACGATCTGGCCGTCGAGTCCCTGGCCGCCCGCGCCCGCCTCTCGCCCCGCCACTTCGCCCGCGCCTTCCGGGCCGAGACCGGCATGACCCCCGGCCGCTACGTCGACCGGGTCCGCCTCGAACACGCCCGACGTCTCATGGAGGACACCGGCGACGGCATCGAGGAGATCTCCCGCGCCAGCGGCTACGGCACCCCGGAGGCCATGCGCCGCGCCTTCTTCAAAACGCTCGGCACGGCCCCGGCCGAGTACCGCCGCCGCTTCCGCCCGGCACCGGCGACAGGCGCCCGCTGAACGCGGACAGACTCGGCGCATCGGCAATCCCCGACTGCCGACTGCCTATTGCCTATTGCCTATTGCCGACTGTCCATTGGCGACTGCCGACTGCGGCTCGTCGACTGCCGATTGCCTACCGTCGACCACCGATTGCCGACCGCAACTCGTTGACTGCAGTTTGTTGACCGTCGACCGCGGCTCGCCGACTGCTCACCGTCGACCGCCGATTGCCGACCGCAACTTGTCGACTGCAGTTTGTTGACCGTCGACCGCGGCTCGTCGACTGTCCACCGCAGCCCGCAGCCCGCAGCCCGCAGCCCGCAGCCCGCAGCCCGCAGCCCGCAGCCCGCAGCCCGCAGCCCGCAGCC
>NZ_JAWOAI010000215.1:0-15764 GCF_033194735.1 Streptomyces sp. W16 | reverse complement strand
CTCGGCGCCCGGCTGACATTCCGCAACGTCCGCCCCGCGGGCGCGCCGGACCACATCCCGGCGGAGGGCGCGGTCGCCGTGCTGTGGCTGCCGGAACACGCACCGACGAGCACGGGCAGCTATCCCTTGCTGCCGTAGCCCCTTTCGGGCGGGAGTCGGTCACACCCCTCAGGTACTGGCCACCATGACCTCCTCCCCCCGGGACGGCCCCACCCCGTCTCCCCTGCCGACGAAGTACCGCTCGGCGAGATCCGCGGCCGACACATGCCGCACCTCCCGGAACCCGCACTTCCGCCCCAGCGCCAGCACCTGCTCCGGGGTGAAGAAGCTCAGGAACGGCGTGCCGGCGGCACGAGCCCCCCGCACCGCCACCTCCAACTGCGCGCGCTGCTCCGGCTCCACGTCGTCGACCGGCCGCAGGAACGTCGTCACCAGGGTGGAGCCAGGGGCGAGCCCGGCGACGAGCCGGAACAGGACAGTGATCGCGTCCAGGGTGAGATACATGATGACGCCGGTCGCGGCCACCACGGCGGGCCGCCCGGTGTCGAGCCCGGCGGCGGCCAGCTGCCCCCACCAGTCGCCCTCGAAGTCCACCGGCACGAACCGCAGCCAGTCCGGCACGTCGTACCCGAGCTCCGCCAGCCGCCGCCGCTTCCAGGCCTGTGTGCCGGGCCGTTCGACCTCGAACACCCGGAGTTTCGCGCCCAGTTCGGGCCGCCGCTGAGCGAAGGTGTCGAGTCCGGCCCCGAGCACGACGTACTGGTCCACGCCCCTCCCCGCCTGCTCCACCACCACGTCCTCGACGAAGCGGGCCCGCGCCACGATCGACGCGCGGATCCGGCGCGTGGCCTCGACGTCCATGTCGGGACGCTCCCGCCAGTCGTCCCCGGGGTCCACGAGCCGCAGCCCGATCTCGTCCTCGATGACATGCGGCGGAGCGTCCGCCTGGACGTGCAGCGCCCGCCACAGGGCGACCCGCACCGCCGTGTGATCCGGCTCGACCTCCGCCACCCGCTCCCCGCTCACCCGAAGTCCTTGGAGAAGTCGAGCTCCTCGCGGCGCTCGGTCAGCGAGTACCAGTTGCCGCTGTCGTCGCGGAAGATCGCCTCGACGCCGTACGGCCGCTCCTTGGGCTCCTGGATGAACTCGACGCCGCGCGCCTTGAAGGTCGCGTAGTCACCGCGGCAGTCGTCAGTGGTGAACGCCCCTGCCCCCAACACCCCCTTGCCGACCAGCTTCTTCAGCGCCTCGGCGGACTCGGGGTCGAGGCCCGGACCGTCGAGGCTCATCAGGGTGAGCGCGACGCCCGGCTGGTTCTTGGCGCCCACGGTGACCCACTTCATGTCGCCCATGGAGATGTCGTCCCGGACCTCGAAGTCCAGTTTCTCGGTGAAGAAGGCCTTGGTGCGCTGTTGGTCGAAGGTCCACACGGTGGTGATGCCCAGCCCTTGGATCATGGCTCCGCTCTCCTGTCGGACGAGGTCGAGATCGAGGTGGCTTCCTGTTCCTCACCGTAGGCAGGGCGGGCGGCGGCACGCTTCTTCGAAGTTGCGGAGGGGAAACCGCCGGCCCAGAGCATCGCGTAGCACCCGGGAATGAGCGCGGCCCCACGTCCCACATGCTTGGTCCGGTACTCACTCGGCGTCAGCCCGGTCCGCGTCTTGAACCGCGCCGAAAAGGTACCGAGGCTGCTGAAGCCGACGAGATGGCAGATCTCCGTGACCGAGAGGTCGGCGCAGCGGAGCATCTCCTCGGCCCGCTCGATACGGCGATGGATCAGATACTGCCCCGGGGTCTCGCCGTAGGCCTCCTTGAAGGCCCGGATGAAGTGGTACCGCGAATATCCGGCATGCGCGGCCACCACGCCCAGATCGAGCTCCGGCTCGGCCCAGTCGCGGTCCATGGCGTCCTTGGCAAGACGCAACTGCCGCATTTTGTCCATGCCACCGATGGTGGCACGCCCCACTGACAACGACCGAGGCTTGTGGACACCGGCCCACTCAACCCAGCTCACTCCGGAACTTGTCGACACCGGCCGGCATCCTCCAGCCCGTCCGGCGTTTGAGGACGAGGCCGTTCAGGCCGAAGCGGGGGTCTGGGGGCGGCAGCCCCCAGTGATGGGACGGGTAGGGGCGGCGGGGGCGAGAAAAACGAAGAAGGCCCCCCGAGGCGGACACCTACCGGGGGACCTTCAGCTCACTGCCGGCGGATCAGACGGCCTCGACGATCGACGCCGGCGCCACCGCCTCCGCACCCTCGCCAGGCTTAGGCGCAGCCGACCCCGCCCCCTTGAGCGGAACCTCCTTCACGAACACCGCCGCCACCAGCGCGAGCACCGTCACCACAGCCCCCAGCAGGAACGCGGAGTGGACACCGGCCGACACCGCGTGCTGGTACGCCTCGCGGGCCACCGCCGGCAGCTTCGCCAGGCTCTTCGCGTCCAGCGTCGCGGAGCTCTCGGTGATCTTGGAGCCCAGCGCCCCGGCCCGCTGGCTCATGACGTCCTGGACCCGGTTGTTGAACAGCGCGCCCATGATGGCGACACCGAACGACGAGCCGAGCGTCCGGGACAGCGTGCTCGTGGAGGACGCGACGCCCATGTCCTTCATCTCGACGCTGTTCTGCGCGACCAGCATGGTGATCTGCATCAGGCAGCCCATGCCGAGACCGACGACGGCCATGTACACACCGGACATGAGCCGGGTCGTGTCGACGTCCATCGTGGAGAGCAGGTACAGGCCGACGCCCATCAGAACGCTGCCGGCGACCGGGAACACCTTGTACTTGCCGGTGTTGGTGGTCACCCGCCCCGCCACCATCGAGGTCACGAGCATCGCGCCGAGCATCGGCAGGAGCAGCAGACCCGAGTTGGTCGCGGACGCGCCCTGCACGGACTGCTGGTAGAGCGGCAGGAACAGGGTCGCGCCGAACATCACGAAGCCGGTGATGAAGCCGATGACCGCCATCAGGCTGAAGTTGCGGCTGCGGAAGATGTGCAGCGGCACGACCGGCTCGACGGCCTTGGTCTGCCAGAACACGAACCCGACGAGCGCGGCCACACCGAGGGCGATCAGCTCCATGATCCGCACGGAGGTCCAGGCGTACTGCGAGCCGCCCCACGTGGTGACGAGCACGATCGAGGTGATGCCGACGGTCAGCAGTCCGGCGCCGAGGTAGTCGATCCGCGCCTGCGAGCGCTTCTTCGGCAGGTGCAGTACGGCACTGATCGCGGCCAGCGCGATCACACCGAGCGGGAGGTTGATGTAGAAGGACCAGCGCCAGCCCCAGTTGTCGGTGATGGTGCCGCCGACCAGCGGTCCGCCGATCATCGCGAGCGCCATGACGCCGGCCATCATGCCCTGGTACTTGCCCCGCTCACGCGGCGGGATGAGGTCGCCGATGATCGCCATGACGCCGACCATCAGACCGCCGGCGCCGAGACCCTGGATGGCCCGGAAACCGATCAGCTGCCCCATGTTCTGTGCCATGCCGCTGAGCGCGGAGCCGACCAGGAAGATCACGATCGAGGTCATGAAGGCGCCCTTGCGCCCGTACATGTCGCCGAGCTTGCCCCACAGGGGAGTCGAGCTGGCGGTCGCGAGCGTGTACGCGGTCACGACCCAGGACAGGTGCTCCAGCCCGCCCAGCTCACCGACGATCGTCGGCATGGCCGTGCCCACGATCATGTTGTCGAGCATCGCGAGCATCATGGTGATCATCAGGGCGAGCAGGACGACCCGCACGCTCTTCGGCTGTTTCTCGGTTTCCCCCGGCCCGGTCCCGGCCGTCTGTGTGTCCGCCATCTTTCCCACTCCCCTTGACACCGCCACCGTCCGGCTACTTACTTGCCGCCCGGCTAGTTGACTACACTCAGGGAAAGTAGACCCGCAACTAGCCGGGCGTCAAGTAAGTTTGCTGGAGCATGAGACGGATGGGCGGCACCATGGACGGCACCAAGCGGCAACGTCGCGGAGACACCCGCCAGCGCATCCAGGACGTCGCGCTCGAACTCTTCGCCGAGCAGGGCTACGAGAAGACCTCGCTGCGCGAGATCGCCGAGCACCTGGATGTCACGAAGGCGGCGCTCTACTACCACTTCAAGACCAAGGAAGAGATCCTGGTCAGCATCTTCGAGGACCTCACGAAGCCGATCGAGGACCTGATCGAGTGGGGCCGCGACCAGCCGCACACCCTGGAGACCAAGCAGGAGATCGTACGGCGCTACGCCGTCGCGCTCGACGGCGCGACCCCGCTGTTCCGCTTCATGCAGGAGAACCAGGCGCAGGTACGGGACCTGCGCATCGGTGAACGCTTCAAGGACCGCATGCGCGGCCTGCGGGAGATCGTCATCGACCCGGACGCCGGCCTGGTCGACCAGGTCCGCTCGCTCAGCGCGATCTTCACGCTGCACGCCGGCATGTTCGCCGTGCAGGACCTCGAAGGCGACCCCGAGGACAAGCGCAAGGCCGTCCTGGAGGTCGCCACCGACATGATCACGCAGGCTCACGCGGGCACAAAGGCCCACTAGAGGCGGCTCAGACGGTCACGCCCTTGCCGCGCAGGAAGGCGACCGGGTCTATGGCGGAGCCGTAGTTCGCGGTCGTACGGATCTCGAAGTGCAGGTGCGGGCCGCTGGAGTTGCCGGTGTTGCCGGACAGGGCGATGTGCTGGCCGGTGCTGACGACCTGGCCGACCTTCACGTCGATGCGCGAGAGGTGGGCGTACTGCGAGTAGGTGCCGTTGCCGTGCTTGATGACGATGGCGTTGCCGTACGCGGCCCCGTCGCCGGCGCCGTTGCCGCCGGCCTTGACGACGGTGCCGCCGTGCGCGGCGACGACGCCGGTACCGCTGGCCACGGCGAAGTCCTGCCCGCTGTGGGTGGACTGCCACATGCTGCCGGCCTGGGCGAAGCTCGCGGAGAGCGTGTACTTCTTCACCGGGTCGACCCAGGAGGCGGCGGTCTTGGCGCTGACCGTCTTCGGCGCGACGCTCCCGGTGGCGGCGCTCGCGACCCCGGTGCCCAGCACGGCGGTGGCTCCCAGTCCGACGGCCAGGACGGCCACCCGGGTACGGAGCTTTGACGTACGGGAAGAGCGGGACGTGGAGCGCTGGAACATCGGAACCTCACGGGGGACGGGGACAGAAAAGCCACCCGGCGCACGGACGGCCACCGGATGACACGTCCATTGGTAACCCGCGCCCCCACGGACCCCCAAACAGCTGTTCTACGACGGAAGCTAGTACTTCACCGCAAAACTTCCGACTCCTTGACAGAGCGCCCATTCGTCATGAATCACCCCCTGGACGGCAGAATCGGTCATCCGGTTCCACAACTTCCGCACAAAAAATCCCTTTTGCCCTTTCCGGGTCGTGCCACTACCTCCCCTAGTAGGGTCCGAATCGCCTGTGCGGCTTGTCACCGGACGAGGCGATCGCCGGTCCGGGGAATGTGACCGGCACTACCCTGGACGCGCGATTTCGGCATCGTCGCCGGCATCGGTTTCGGGGGGAACGACGCATGGACCCGTCAGTACTCGGCACGAAGCTGGCCTCCGGCCTCGTCGCCCCACTGGTACGCAGGCTGTTCGTGTCCGAGGGGCCGGGGGCCGGTCTGGTGGAACGGCCGGTGCGGCTGTCCGCGCTGGTCTCCTTCAAGGGCGAGAAGCGGACCCTGGGCGAGAAGGAGTTACGCCGACTCGTCCGCGAACTGGTGGACCGCGCGGCCCACGAAACACGCGAGGCGCCCCTGGACACAGCAGAACTGGAGGCGGTGTCCGACGCCCTCGAACACACCCTGCGCGCCCTGGGCGACCTGGACCTGGACGACGTACAGGCCGTACGCCTGGGCCATGAAAAACTGGCCTCCAGGCTGTCCGCACAAGCAGGAGCCGAGGATCCTCCACGACACCTCAGCACGGCCTCCGTGTCCCTCTACACCCAGCTCCTGGACAGCGCCTGCCTGCACATCCTGCACTTCTTCACCCAGCGGTCGGCCTTTGTCGCCCGCACCCTCGTCGAGCAGTGCCGTCAGCTGGACCGGCTGACGGCCCGCACCGACCTCCTCGTCGAACGTCTGCCGTCCCCCAGGACGCAGGACGCCGACTTCGAGGAGCGGTACACGCGGTACATCGCGGCGAAGCACAGCAACCTGACCATCTACGGCATCGATCTCAACGAGTCCCGCGACTGGCCGCTGGACACCGCGTACCTGAGCCTGGAGGCAACGCGGGACGCCGAGTACCGGGCGCCGGTGCCGAACGGGGCACTCCCGGTCGCCGGGGACCCGGGGGCCACGCTCCCCGAACGCCGGATGCCGCCCGCCCCGCAACCCGTCGAGCAGGCACTGGCCGACCATGAGCGGGTCATGCTGCGCGGTGTCGCGGGTTCCGGCAAGACCACACTCGTCCAGTGGCTCGCCGTAACCACCGCCCGTCAGGACCGGCTCACCGGTCAACTCGCCCACCTGATGGGCCGGTTGCCGTTCGTCCTCCCGCTGCGGACCCTCACCCGGGGCGGCGCCCAGTTGCCCGTCGCCGACGACTTCCTGCGCGCGGTGAGCTGCCCGCTCGCCGGCTCCCAGCCGGCCGGCTGGGTCGACCGCGTGCTGACGGCGGGGCGCGGACTCCTCCTGGTGGACGGCATCGACGAGGTCCCCGAGCAGGAACGCGCCCGCACCCGGCTCTGGCTGACCGACCTCCTCACCGCGTTCCCGGGCAACCTGTGGCTGGTCACCTCGCGCCCCTCCGCCGTACGGACCGAATGGCTGGGCGCCGAGGCCTTCACCGAACTGACCCTGTCCCCCATGAGCCGCGACAACATCGCGGTCTTCGTCCGCCGCTGGCACGAGGCGGCGGGCGCCGGAGCGGCGATGGCCGACGCGCTGCTCGCCGCGACCCGCACCAAGCAGGACCTCGGCCGCCTCGCCACCAACCCGTTGATGTGCGCCCTGATCTGCGCCCTGCACCGCGAACGCCGCGGCTTCCTGCCCCGGGGCCGCAAGGCCCTCTACGACGCCGCGCTCTCCATGCTCCTCGAACGCCGGGACCGCGAACGCGAGTTGACCGTGGACCTCGACGAGGAGACCCAGGTCCAGCTGCTCCAACGCCTCGCGTACTGGCTCATCCGCAACGGCCGCGCCGAAATGAACCACAGGGACGCCCTCAACCAGATAGAACGCCTGCTGCCTTTGATGCCGCATGTCGCCGCCCTGGGCTCGGCGGAGGAGATCCTGCGCCAACTCCTGGTCCGCTCCGGCCTGTTGCGCGAACCGGCCGCGGGAGCCGTGGACTTCGTCCACCGCACGTTCCAGGACTACCTGGGGGCACGGGCGGCGGTGGAGGAACGGGACTTCAACGCGCTGGTCAAGCATGCCCACCTGGATCAGTGGGAGGACGTCGTCCGGATGGCCGTGGCGCACGGCCGCCCGGATGAACGGGCGCTGATTCTCAAGGGGTTGATGAACAGGGGGGACCGCGAGGACCCGTATCGGGGACGGCTCCATCTGCTCGCCATGGCGTGTCTGGAGCATGCGGCGAAGCTGAATCCGGTGGTGCGGACGGAGATCGAGCGGCGCGCGGGGGAGCTGATTCCACCGCGCAGTCAGTACGAGGCGGAGGAACTCGCCGAGTTGGGACCCATGGTCCTGGAGCTGCTGCCGGAGCCGGAGGACGTGGCCGACGACCAGGCCGCGGCCCATGTCGTTCTCACCGCCTGCCTGATCGGCGAGGACTCCGCGTTGCCGTATCTGGCCCGGTACCGGGACTACGACAGCACGCTGGTCCGGGACCAACTGGGCTTCCACTGGGACAAGTTCGACACCGAGACCTATGCGAACGAAATCATTCAGTATCTGCTCAAAGCGTCGGACACACCCATCGTGGTCCGTTCGCCCGAAGAACTGGCGGCGCTGGGCCGCCTGGGCGGACACAGCAACGTAGAACTGCACGGCAACTTCAGCAGTACCGGGATCGTGGCGGCCCTGGACGAGCGACGACTGGAAAGTCTCGCCGTGCGGTACAACACCGCGGTCACGGACCTGAACTTCCTGAAGCGCTACGAGCACCTTCGCGTGCTCTGTCTCGACGACTGCCCGAGACTCGCCTCTCTCTCCCCGCTCGCGCACACGCCCCTGCGGAGGCTGGTGCTGGTCGATCTGCCGGGCGTCCGGGACCTGAGCCCGCTCCGCGAACTCACCCGGCTCACCATGCTCAACCTGCACACGCGGACGGAGTGGCCCGGGATCGACGTCATCCCGCCCGAGGCTCCGCTCGAATGCCTTTTCCTCCCGTGGAACGCCCACGGCCTCGACGCGCTCACGGCTTTCCCGCGACTGCGTCAGCTCGGACTGGATCTCGACGAACCACTCACCCACGAGGACTGGCAGGCCATCGCGAGCCTGGAAGGGCTGCGGCTCCTCAGTCTGAACCCCGCCGAACTCGCCGGCCTCGCCTCCAGCGGCGCTTCCCTGAAACAGGTGCAGATCGTCTCCCTGACCCCCGCGCGGGAAACCCCGGACCTACGGGCGGTCGTCACCGCATTCCCGACGATGACCTCGCTGCACGTCGTCGCCCATCTGGTCAACCTGGCCCCCCTCGCCGCCCACCCCACCCTCCGCCGCGTCACCACCTCACCCGCCTGCCGCATCCTCAACGCGGACCAGGTTCCGCACACGATCCGGCTGATGTGACGCACGCCCCTATACACCTACCGTCCAGTAACCTTACGGTTCCCCTCACGCCACCCGCGCCCGCGAGCATGCCTTCCGCACCAGGCACCGCACAGACGTGAGAGGAACCCCCGACCCCCATGACGAGACGACGCCCCTGGGCCCGCCGTACCGCCATCGCCGCCGTGACCGCAGCCGCCCTCGCGGCGCTGACCGTCCCCGCCGAGGCCGCGACGACGAGCACGGCCACCGCGACCGCCACGGTCGACTACGCCACCTGGCAGACCGACTGCCAGACGGTCATGAACCAGGCCCTGCCCTATCTGAAGCAGCGCATCGCGGCCACGAAGCCCGGTGAGAAGCAGGCGATCGTCTTCGACATCGACAACACCACCCTGGAGACCGACTTCGGCTTCAGCTGGCCGCAGCCCGCCAACAAACCGGTGCTCGCGGTCGCCAAGTACGCCCAGGAGCACGGCGTTTCACTGTTCTTCGTCACGGCCCGCCCCGGCATCATCTACCTGCCGACCGAGTACAACCTCGAACACGACGGCTACGACGTCGACGGCCTCTACGTCCGCGGCCTCCTCGACCTCTTCAAGGACGTCGCCGCCTACAAGACCGCCCAGCGCGCCGACATCGAGTCCAAGGGCTACACGATCATCGCGAACATCGGCAACAGCGCCACCGACCTGTCGGGCGGCCACGCCGAGAAGACCTTCAAACTGCCGGACTACGACGGCCAGTTGTCGTAGTCACCACCGGATCATCGATAGGCTCCATCCGTTTCCCAACGGCTACGGGGGTGGCGGATGGAGCCCGCGGTACTCGGCGGCAAACTGGCGTCAAGCCTGATCGCACCGCTGCTGAAGAGACTGTTCGTGGCCGACGGCCCCGGCGCGGGCCTGGTCGACAGACCGGTCCGGCTCAAGGAACTGGTGTCCTTCCGGGGCGAGAAACGGGTGCTGGGCGAGAAGGACGTCCGCAGACTCGCCGAGCACCTCGTCCAGCAGGCGATGGACTCCCCCGGCGAGCACCCCTTCCCCTCCGCCGAACAGACCGCCGTGGCCGACGCGTTGGCCCGCCGCCTGCTCGCCCTCGGCGACCTGGACATGGACGACGTACAAGCCGTACGACTGGGCCACCGCGAACTCGCCGAACAGCTCCGCCGCCAGGCCCCGGCACCCGACGGACTCACCACCGACGCCTGCTACTTCCTCGACTCGGCGACGGAGTGGGCCGCCCTCCAGATCCTGGAGTTCTTCACCCGCCGCTCCACCTTCGTGGCCCGCACCCTCGTCGAACAGACCCGCTCCCAAGCCGAACTCACGGCCAGGATCGACGAGTTGATCGCCCGCAGCCCACGCCCGGGCACCCAGGACCGCGCCTTCGAACGCCGCTACCTGTCCTACGTCGCCGAACACCACAACCACATCACCATCTACGGCATCGATCTCCGCGACTCCCCGGACCGCTGGCCCCTCGAAGTGGCGTACCTCAGCCTGGAGGCGACGGAGGAACGCCCCCTGTCCGAGGAGCACCCGGGCGCCCGCTACGACCGCCAACTCCCCGCCGAGGAAGCCCTGTCGACCCACGACCGGGTCCTGCTGCGCGGCGACGCGGGCTCCGGCAAGACGACCCTGGTGCAGTGGCTGGCGGTGACGGCGGCCGGGGACGGCGACCGCATCCCGTACGTCCTCCCCCTGCGCACCCTGCTCCGCACCGGCCGACTCCCCTCCCCCGCGGCCTTCCTGACGGTGACCGACTGCCCCCACTCCCCGCCCGAGGGCTGGACCGAACGCGTCCTGACCGCCGGCCGGGGCCTGATCCTGGTCGACGGCCTGGACGAGATCCCCTCCGCCGACCGCCACCGCACCCGCGACTGGCTCCTCGCCCTGATCCGCGCCTTCCCCGGCAACCGCTGGCTCCTGACCTCCCGCCCCACCGCGGTACGCCCCGACTGGCTGGCCTCCGAGGGCTTCCACGAACTGACCCTGGCCCCGATGCGCCGCCCCGAGGTCAAGACCTTCGTCGAACGCTGGCACAAGGCGGCGGACGCCCCGGAGTACGAGGGCCCACTCCTGGACTCCCTGCACACGAAACGGGACTTGGCCCGCCTCGCCACGAACCCCCTCATGTGCGGCCTGATCTGCGCCCTGCACCACGAACGCCGGGGCTATCTCCCCACGGGCCGCAAGGAGTTGTACGACGCCGCCCTGACGATGCTGCTGACCCGCCGGGACCGCGAGCGGGGCATGGGGGCACTGGAGGGGGCGGAGCTGAGCGAGGAGGCCCAGCTGGAGATCCTCCAACGCCTCGCGTACGCCCTGGTGTTGAGCGGCCGCACCGAGATGGACATCGAGACGGCCGAGGGCATCGTGGAGCGGTGCCTGCCCACGGTCGCCTCGGCGGCGGGACAGGGCGACGCGGGGACGGTCCTGCGCACCCTGCTCCTGAGAAGCGGCCTGCTGCGCCAACCCACCGCAGACGTCCTGGACTTCGTGCACCGCACCTTCCAGGACTACCTGGGCGCGCGGTACGCGGTGGAGGAGGGGCACCTCGACGTGCTGATCTCCCGTGCGGGCGACACCCAGTGGGAGGACGTCATCCGCATGGCCGTCGCCCATGCCAGGCCGCGCGAACGGGTCGTACTGCTACGGCAGTTGCTGTCCCTGGACGAGCCCCGGCTGACACTGCTCGCCCTGGCGTGCCTGGAGCACGCGACGGCGTTGGATCCGGGGGTGCGGGCGGAGGTCGAGGCCCGGGCTGCCACGCTGATTCCCCCGCGCACGACGGAGGGGGCGCATGCGCTGACGCAGGCGGGTCCACTGGTGCTGGAGTTGCTGCCGGGTCCGGCCGGGCTGTCGGGCGAGGAGGCCCTCGCGGTCACCGTCACCGCTTCGCTGCTCGGTACGGAGGAGCCGGAGGCGGCCCTCTCGGTGCTGCGGCGGTTCCGGGAGCACCCCGATCTCGAAGTGCGGCGCCAACTCGTGGGCACGTGGAGCCGGTTCGACATCCGTGACTACGCGGTCGAGGTGCTCGACCACCTGGACCGGGCGGACCTCTTCATCAGGTGCGACAGCGATGAGAAGTACGCGGCGCTCAGCCTGACGCGCCCTTGGCGGAGTGTCACGTGCGTCGGCTCCCGGTCCGTGGCCGAGATCCTTGATGCCGTGGTTGATCCGGCCGGGGTCGAAACTCTGAGTGTGGTCAACAATCCCCGCCTCGCCGATCTGGGAGAGTTGTCGCCCTTCTCTTCCCTGAACCGTCTGTGGCTTCAGCGCTGTCCCGGAGTCGAGTGCCTCGCACCAATGTCGGAACTCCCCATTGCCGAACTGGGGTTGTACGAGATCGGAGGCGTCACCGGGCTACGAGAACTTCGTTCGTTAACCTGGCTGGTCGTCGATCACACACTTCCGAGCGACAGCCTCGCCGACTGCCTGCCCGTCGAATCGCCTTTGGAATACCTGTATCTGGGACCGGCAACGATGCAGGCCACCGGTCTGCGCGGGCTCGACCGATGGCCCACACTCACGACTCTCAGACTCGGTGAGTCCGACCGCCCGCTGACCGCCGCCGACTGGCAGGAAGTGGCCTCCCTCCCGGCTTTGACGGAACTCCAGCTCGACGAGGAACTGTTCAGCGAATCGCTGAGCACCATGCCGGAACTCCCCGACACCCTCATCGTGCCGATGTAGAGCGTGCCGGACGGCACTGCCCCGCACACCGCCAAAGGGGCCGCCCCGGAACCGAAGTCCCGGCGCGGCCCCCAGGCCAGACGCATCCCCGAAGGGCTACGCCTCCTTGCTCAGATTGGGCCCAGCCCCACCGGCCGCCTGCTCGATCGGCGGAACGTCCGGCAGTGCCGACTTCTCCTCACCCCGGAAGGTGAAGGTCTTGGCCTCGCCTTCACCCTCCACGTCGACGACCACGATGTGACCGGGACGCAACTCGCCGAAGAGGATCTTCTCCGAGAGCGTGTCCTCGATCTCGCGCTGGATCGTGCGACGCAGCGGACGCGCGCCCAGCACCGGGTCGTAACCCTTCTTGGAGAGGAGCTCCTTGGCGGCCTGGGAGAGCTCGATGCCCATGTCCCGGTCCTTGAGGCGCTCGTCCACCTTGCCGATCATCAGGTCGACGATCTTGAGGATGTCCTCCTGGGTGAGCTGCGGGAAGACGACCACGTCGTCCACGCGGTTGAGGAACTCGGGGCGGAAGTGCTGCTTGAGCTCGTCCGAGACCTTGTTCTTCATGCGCTCGTAGTTGGACTTCGTGTCACCCGTGGCCGCGAAGCCGAGGTTGAAGCCCTTGGAGATGTCCCGCGTGCCGAGGTTGGTCGTCATGATGATGACCGTGTTCTTGAAGTCCACGACCCGGCCCTGGGAGTCGGTCAGGCGACCGTCCTCCAGGATCTGCAGCAGCGAGTTGAAGATGTCCGGGTGCGCCTTCTCGACCTCGTCGAAGAGGACGACCGAGAACGGCTTGCGGCGGACCTTCTCCGTCAGCTGGCCGCCCTCTTCGTAGCCCACGTATCCGGGGGGCGAACCGAAGAGCCGCGACACCGTGTGCTTCTCGCTGAACTCCGACATGTCGAGGGAGATCAGCGCGTCCTCGTCACCGAAGAGGAACTCGGCGAGGGCCTTGGAGAGTTCGGTCTTACCGACACCGGACGGGCCGGCGAAGATGAACGAACCACCAGGGCGCTTCGGGTCCTTGAGGCCCGCACGCGTACGACGGATCGCCTTCGAGAGCGCCTTGACGGCGTCCTTCTGGCCGATGACCCGCTTGTGGAGCTCGTCCTCCATGCGCAGCAGACGCGAGGACTCCTCCTCGGTCAGCTTGAAGACCGGAATGCCGGTGGCGGTCGCGAGGACCTCGGCGATCAGCTCGCCGTCGACCTCGGCGACGACGTCCATGTCGCCGGCCTTCCACTCCTTCTCCCGCTTGGCCTTGGCGGCCAGGAGCTGCTTCTCCTTGTCGCGGAGGGACGCGGCCTTCTCGAAGTCCTGCGAGTCGATCGCGGACTCCTTGTCGCGGCGGACGCCGGCGATCTTCTCGTCGAACTCGCGCAGGTCCGGCGGCGCGGTCATCCGGCGGATGCGCATCCGGGAGCCGGCCTCGTCGATCAGGTCGATCGCCTTGTCCGGCAGGAAGCGGTCCGAGATGTACCGGTCGGCCAGCGTGGCGGCCTGCACGAGCGCCTCGTCCGTGATGGAGACACGGTGATGGGCCTCGTAGCGGTCGCGCAGACCCTTGAGGATCTCGATGGTGTGCGGCAGGGACGGTTCCGCGACCTGGATGGGCTGGAAGCGGCGCTCAAGAGCGGCGTCCTTCTCCAGGTGCTTGCGGTACTCGTCCAGCGTGGTGGCGCCGATGGTCTGCAGCTCACCGCGGGCCAGCATCGGCTTCAGGATCGAAGCGGCGTCGATGGCGCCCTCGGCGGCACCCGCACCGACCAGCGTGTGCAGCTCGTCGATGAACAGGATGATGTCGCCGCGGGTGCGGATCTCCTTGAGGACCTTCTTCAGGCGCTCCTCGAAGTCACCGCGGTAGCGGGAGCCGGCGACCAGCGCGCCGAGGTCCAGGGTGTAGAGGTGCTTGTCCTTGAGGGTCTCGGGCACCTCGCCCTTGACGATGGCCTGCGCGAGACCTTCGACGACGGCGGTCTTGCCGACGCCGGGCTCACCGATCAGGACCGGGTTGTTCTTGGTGCGGCGGGACAGCACCTGCATGACCCGCTCGATCTCCTTCTCGCGCCCGATGACCGGGTCGAGCTTGGACTCACGAGCGGCCTGGGTGAGGTTCCGGCCGAACTGGTCGAGGACCAGGGACGTCGAGGGGGTGCCCTCCGCAGGGCCGCCGGCGGTGGCGGTCTCCTTGCCCTGGTAACCGGAGAGCAGCTGGATCACCTGCTGCCGCACACGGTTGAGATCAGCGCCCAGCTTGACCAGGACCTGGGCGGCGACGCCCTCGCCCTCACGGATCAGGCCGAGCAGGATGTGCTCCGTGCCGATGTAGTTGTGGCCCAGCTGAAGGGCCTCGCGGAGCGACAGCTCCAGGACCTTCTTGGCACGGGGAGTGAAGGGGATGTGACCGGACGGCGCCTGCTGGCCCTGTCCGATGATCTCCTCAACCTGCTGGCGGACCGCCTCAAGCGAAATGCCGAGGCTCTCCAGGGCCTTTGCGGCGACACCCTCACCCTCGTGGATCAGGCCCAGGAGGATGTGCTCGGTGCCGATGTAGTTGTGGTTGAGCATCCGGGCTTCTTCCTGAGCCAGGACGACAACCCGCCGCGCGCGGTCGGTGAACCTCTCGAACATCGTTAATCGCTCCTCAGAGCGGTCAGGCAGTAAGGGGACGCTCCCCTCCCTGTCCTTCCGCAGCTTAGTCCCGCAAGCGGGGACCGCTCATTCCAACTGCCGACACCGGACCGAGATCCAACACTGCCTCCTGAACCCGAACGCCGACATCTGCTCCAACCTGATGGTGCGAGACGATGTTCCCGCAGGCCAGGCAGTTACCCTCACCATGAGTACGCCGATGGCGAACGTGAGACGCCCTTTTCTGCGTGTCGCCCCCTCCCACTAGGGATTGTCTTACCCGTACGGACTGACACTCCATGCCGAGCGCACCGGTTCCCTCCGCTACGGGCGAACAACCTTGCGCGGCCCGACACCCCCGAACGCCCCCTTTTCCGGCACCGTGCGCAATCACCGGACCACCCAGCGTAACTCTCGGGCCGGTTCGGCGGTTGCACTTGGCATGGTTGGCACAGTCCCCCCGGTCACCACGGTCCCCTCTCCCCGTCGCCCGCTCGATCCGGACGACCGGCGGCACTGGTACGAGAACGAACTCGGGTGGCGGACGGTGCCCGGAGAGCCGCTGCGGCTCGTCACGGGGCTGCGTTTCGACGTCCTGGACGTGCCGGTCGAGGCCGGTGTCGCGGCGCTGTGGCGGCTGGGGCCGGACTCTCCGGTGGCCGTACGGGGCGACCGGATGCGGCTGCTGGTGGCCGCGGGCAGCGCGGAGGAACTGCCGGGGCTGCTGGACTGGCTGGAGTGGGGCACTCTGGCGCCGGCGCTGGATCTGGTGGCGCTCG
>NZ_JAWOAI010000214.1:0-15842 GCF_033194735.1 Streptomyces sp. W16 | reverse complement strand
GGCCGGCCGGGCCGGGCCGCGCTGACGAACACGGTCGCCTCGGCGAGCCCGTACGACGGACAATGCGCCTCCGCCGCCAACCCCTGGGCGGCGAACGCGGCGTGGAAACGGTCGGCGGTGCCGGGCCGAACGGGCTCGCTGCCGTTGATCAGCGCGGCGACCCCGTCCAGCCGCAGCCCCTCCTTCTGCGCCTCGGTGACGGTGGAGGCGCAGTAGTCGTAGGCGAAGTTCGGTGCGGCACTCAGCGCGCGCGGATGCGTGGCCAACAGCCTCAGCCAGCGCGCCGGTTCGTGCAGGAACGCGGCCGGGTCCATGAGGACCGAAGGCACCCCGCGTACGACGGGGGCCGCCACGCTCAGCACCAGCCCCATGTCGTGGTAGAGCGGCAGCCAGCCCACACAGGTCACCGGATGCGCGTCGGCGCCGTAAGCGGCAAGCGCCTGGCGGGCGTTGGCGACGACGTTGGCGTGGGTGATCTCCACGCCCGCCGGAGCCCGGGTCGACCCGGAGGTGTACTGGAGATAGGCGGTCGCCGCCGAATCAGGCTCCGGCGCACACCAGTTGAGGGCGGCGGTGTCGGGCACCCGGTCGGCCGCGAGGACCGGCACCTCCGCGCGCTCGCAGAAGTCCGTCACCTCGGCCAGGACACGGCCGGTGGTCACCACGACCGAGGGGCGCGCGTCGCCCAACACCCCGACGAGCCGGTCGCCCTGCCCCGGCAGACCGGGCGGATACAGCGGTACGGCGACCATTCCGGCGGTCAGCGCCGCCAGGAACCCGGTGATGTAGTCCGTCCCCTGCGGGCACAACAGGGCGACCCGCGCCCCGGGTTCGGCCTGTTCGGTGAGCCGGGCGGCCAGTGCGCGTACCCGCAGATCGAGCCGCTGCCAGGTCAAAGTGCGGTGCACACCACGGGATTCGGGCGCTGGGTGCTCGACGAAGGTGAACGCCCGGCGGTCCGGGGTGAGTTCGGCCCAGTGCCGCACGTACTCGGGGAGGGTCCGGTACGCGGGCGCGAGCGGGGGTCGGCGGCTGTCCATCGGGCGTGCTCCTCACATCGCAGAACATCGCGGTGGCGGCTGGCGGCTGGCGGCTGGCGAGGGCGAACAAGGGGAACGGGGTGAACAGGTCGGTCAGAGCGGGATGTTGCCGTGCCGCCGCTCCGGCATCGGGGCGCGCTTGCCACGCAGTGCGCGCAGGGCGCGGCCGACGTGGGCGCGGGTGTCGCGCGGGGCGATCACGTCGTCGACGTACCCGCGTTCGGCGGCGAGATACGGCGTCCCGTGCCTGGCCTCGTACGCGGTGACCAGCTCGGCCCGCAGCGCCTCGGGGTCGTCCGACGCGGCGAGTTCACGCCGGTGCAGCACCCCCACGGCGCCCTCCGCGCCCATGACCGCGATCCGCGCGGTCGGCCACGCGAGGTTGAGGTCGGCGCCGAGATGCTTGGAACCCATCACCGCGTAGCCGCCGCCGTACGCCTTGCGCACCACCACGGTGACCTTGGGGACGGTCGCCTCGGCGTACGCGTACAGGAGTTTGGCGCCGCGCCGGATGATGCCGCCCCGCTCCTGACACACGCCGGAGAGGTAGCCGGGGACGTCGGCGAAGGTCAGCAGGGGAATGCCGAACGCGTCGCAGAACCGTACGAACCGCGCGGCCTTCTCGGAGGCGTCGATGTCGAGGACCCCGGCCGAGTGCAGCGGCTGGTTGGCGACGACCCCGACACTCGCTCCCTCGACCCGGGTCAGCGCGCAGATGATGTTCGGCGCGAACAGCTCCTGGACGTAAAGGAGTTCACCGTCGTCGACGACCGCGCGCAGGATCTCCCGCATGTCGTAGGCATGGCCGAGCCGGTCGGGCACGATCGCGTCGAGCGGGGCACCGTCGGCCACCGAACCGGGCGTGAACTCCGGTGGCCGTTCAAGGTTGTTGGCCGGAAGGTACGACAGCAGGTCGCGTACGGTGTCGAGCGCGTCCTCCTCGTCGGCGGCCAGGAAGTGGGCGTTGCCGTTCACGGAGTTGCTGGTACGGGCGCCGCCCAGCTCCTCGGCGGTGGTGCGTTCACCGGTCACCGCCTCGATGACGTCGGGGCCGGTGACGAACATGTGCGAGGCACCGTCCACCATCACGGTGAAGTCGGTGATCGCGGGGGAGTAGGCGGCGCCGCCCGCGCACGGGCCCAGGACGACGGAGATCTGCGGGATCACCCCGGACGCCTTCACGTTGCGCCGCACCAACTCGGCGTACAGCGCGAGGGAGTTGACGCCCTCCTGGATGCGGGCGCCGCCGGAGTCGTTGAGGCCGACGACCGGGCAGCCGGTCTTCAGGGCGAGGTCCATGAGGGCCACGGTCTTCTCGCCGAAGGCCTCGCCCATGCTGCCGCCGAAGACCGTGGAGTCCTGCGCGAACACACAGACCGGCCGTCCGTCGACCGTGCCGTACCCGGTGACCACCCCGTCGCCGTACGGCCGTTGGGCGCCGTCCCCCACCGCTCTCGCCCGCACGAACACACCGGTCTCCGTGAACGAGCCGCCGTCCAGGAGCCGTTCGATCCGCTCCCGTGCACCGAGCGCCCCGTGTCTTCTCGGCGCGCCCGTGACCACCGCCCGTGCCCGCCGCTCTTCCAGGTCGGCGATGCGTCCGGCGGTGCGGTCCGCCGCGGGTGTCACTGCCGTCAGGGATGTTGTCGCCTCTAGCGTCACAGCCACCTCCGAAGTGGTTCTCGAATATGGCAGCGATTCGGGAGCGGGCCGCGGGATCGCCGTTCTGTTTGCGGGAGTTGAGTCCCACGCGACGGAGGTTCGTCCTGAGGTGACAAGGGAGTGACGGCGGTCCGGCACAGCACATAGGCGACGGCGGTCCAGACCATTAGTGTGGTCATGTCACTGGCAACGTTTCCATCCCGTCTTACGTGCCCCCACCGATGTGACTACAGGAGGACCCCGGATGAGATCGTCGATGAGATGGCCGCTGACCGCGGCCGACGGAACCCAGAACCGCGTACTGCGCCCGCTGGCCCTCGTGTTGACCGCGCTCCTGCTCGGCCTGGCGGCACTCTTCGGTGCCCCGCAGTCCGCACAGGCCGCGGCGGGCACAGTGTCGGCGTACCCGGTCCCGTCCATCTACCCGGCGTCCACCGACTACAGGCTGACCGTCAACGGAACCTCCGTACCCGTCACCAAGTACACCGGCTACGACATCGCGCAACTCGCCCTCGGGACGGGCACCGCCACCATCACGGTGACCAAGCTCAACAACACGGACATCGGCTCGTACAGCATCAGCCCGCAGAAGCTCGGCATCACCGGAACCGTCAGCGGGCCCACCCTGACCTTCACCGTCCAGAACGACGAGTACCTGATCGTCAAGCTCGACGGCCGCCCCAACCTGGTCATCGCCGCCGACCCGGCCGAGACCAACCGCCCGGCGACCAGCGGCACCGGCATCTTCAACGTGCAGAGCGCGCCCTACTCCGCCCAGCCGAACACCGGCGCCTACACCACGACGGCCTTCCAGAACGCCCTCAACGACGCCGCCGCGTACGGCTCCGCGAACGGCACCCAGGGCATCGTGTACGTCCCCGCCGGCGTCTACACCCTCGGCAACCTCTACCTGCGCAGCAACCTCGCGTTCTACCTCGCCCCCGGTGCGGTGCTCCGCTACACGGGCGACGCCGCCCACTACGTGGTGACCGGACACAAGACCTCGCAGGGCCGTGACCTCACCTGGTTCATCTCCACCCGGTACTCCTCGACGAACATCAAGATCTACGGCCGCGGCATCATCGACGGCAACGGCCAGGCCGCGCTCGCGCCCTCCAACCTCGGCGTGAACCTCCTCGCCCCGATCTACACGAGCGGCTTCACCGTCGACGGCATCACCTTCCGGGAGTCCAGCAGCTGGGCGGTCATCCCGCTGCGGTCCTCGGACATGACCTTCCGCAACATCAAGCTGTTCAACAGGTTCGACATGGGCGAGAACGACGGCATCGACGTCATGGAGTCCACGAACGTCACCGTCGACCACGCCATCGGCATCGGTCTCGACGACCCGTTCAGCACCAAGACCTGGCCCGACGTCGCCGACATCTACAAGTCGGTCCCCGGCACCGCCCGCCCGCTGGACAACGTCACCTTCAACGACCTTGTCTCCTGGACCTATTGCTATGGCGTCAAGGTCGGCCAGGGCGTCTACGAATCACAGAACAAGGTCACCTTCCAGCACGTCGTCGTCTATGACGCGGCCGTGGGCATCGGCGTCCACCACAAGTACGGCACGGCGGCTGCGACCAACCTCAAGTTCGACGACATCGACATCGAACGGCTCAGCTTCAGCAACGACGGCAACCGGACCTGGCTCGCCATGATGACCGGCAGCACCGCGGGCATCGGCCCGGTCACCGGCGTCACGATCTCCAACGTCCGGGTCCGCAACGCGGGCGTCACCGCCGCCCGCATCAACGGCCTTCCTGGCGCGCCCATTTCAGGCGTCGCACTGAGCCACATCATGATGCCCGGCAGCACGACCGGTGCGACCACCCTGAGCCAGACGAACCTCACCAACCTGTCGGACTACGGCAGCCTCACCATCACCCCCTGAGCTCGGACGACGACGGCGCGGCGGTCGGCCTCCCGTGGTGGGCGGCTCGGCTGCCGCCCGGCGTGCCGCGCAGGCCGGGCGGCAGCCGGGGACACCCATGTCCAACGACTCTCGGGCTGTTAGCCTGCGGTTATGTCCGACCTGGGGCCCATTGCCTGGCCACCCGAGCCGATCAGGACCGAGAGGCTCGTGCTCCGTGAGCCCGAGGCCCGGGACCGTGCGGTGTTCATCGAACTGCTGGCGTCGGCAGAGGTGCACACCTACCTCGGCGGCCCCCGGCCGCGTGACGAGCTTGAGCGCGAGCTGCCCGGGGTGCCCGAGCGGTGGCCCGGGAGTTTCGTCGTCGAGTCCGACGGGGCGATGATCGGCCAGATCCTGCTCAGGAGAGCGCCGGAGCACCGTCGCCCGGCCGCCGAGGGGAAAGTCGATCTCGGCTACCTGTTCCTGCCGCGAGCGTGGGGATTCGGGTATGCCGCCGAGGCGTGCGCGGCGGCACTCGACTGGTTCGACGGCGTCCTTCCCGGCGAGCCGGTGGTGCTCGCCACCCAGACCGCCAACGTCGGCTCGATGCGCCTCGCGGCAAAGCTGGGGTTCACCGAGGTGGAGCGGTTCGAGGCCTGGGACGCCGAGCAGTGGCTCGGCCTGCGGCCCCCGGCCACGCCGTTCGCTTGACCCCATGGAGTCCGGCCTCCTGCTCACGAAACCCCGCCGCCCGCTCCCGGTGCCGCAGGCAACGCCCGCGGATGTACCGGAAACAGCTGCCGCACCCCGTCCCCGCACAACTCAAGGGCAAGCTCGCAGAACATCGCATTCGCCCAGCCGAACCACTCCCGCGTGAACCGGCCCGGCGCGTCGACATGGAAGCTCTCGTGCATCAGGCCGGTACCGGCGGTGGTGGCCGCCAGGATCTCCAGGGCCCGAGCCCCCTCGCCCACTTCGCCGGTCAGACCGGCGGCGGCGATCGCCAGCGGCCAGATGTGCCGGTCGGGGGTGTGCGTGCTGCCGATTCCGGCCGCGTAACTGCCGCTGAAATACGAGGGGTTGGCCTCGGAGAGCGCGAAGCGCCGGGTCGCCCGGTAGAGCGGGTCCTCGGGTGCGCACCAGCCGCTGAGCGGGAGGCTCAGGAGACTCGGGAGGTTCGCGTCGTCGCAGAGCAGTGCCGCCCCGAGGCCGTCCACCTCGTAGGCGAGTACGGAGGTACCGTCGACCTCCGTCACCGCGTGCGCCAGGATCCCGGCGTCGATCTCGTCCGCCAACCGCCATGACTCATGGGCGAGTTCGGTGTCGTCGAGGACCGCCGCGGCCAGTTCCGCCAGCCCGTGCAGGCTCGCCGACGCCAGCGCGTTGGCCGGTACCAGATAGCCGTGGGCGCACGCGTCGTCGCTCGGCCGGAAGCCCGACCACGTCATCCCGGTCCAACCGACCTTCGCTCCATGGCCGTTGAGGGGCAGACTGTCTCCGGCGAACGGGCCGGACGGCCGGACGAACCGGTAGGGCGAGCGCGTGTGGGACTGCTCCGCCCGCCACAGCCGTACGATCGTCCGGGCCGCGCGGTGGAACGCCTCGTCGAGATGGTCCTCCCGGCCGGTCGCCCGCCGGATCGCGTACGCCAGCTGCAACGGAGCGCAGAGCGAGTCGAGTTCGTACTTGCGCTCCCAGATCCAGTCGCCCGGAGTGGGCTCGTCCCCGGGCTCGCCGTGCGCGCCGGTGGGGCCGTCGTTGAAGGCGTTGGCGTAAGGGTCCAGCAGCACGCAGCGGATCTGCCGGCGGGAGACGGCGGTCAGGACGTCACCGACCTCCGGGTCCGTGGCCACCGCGAGGTAGGGGCGGACCTGCGCCGTGCTGTCCCGCAGCCACATCGCCGGGATGTCACCGGTCTTGACGAACACCTCCGGGCCGTACGCCGACCCGGTGCCCCAACTCATCGACGTCGTCCAGGTGTTGGTCAGACACCGCTCGACGATGTCCGCCGCCGGACCGCCCCGCAGCTCGCCGGCCAGCCGCCGCCCGAGCGTGCTCAGCGACTCCGGAACTGCCCACACTGTTCCGGATGTTGACCCGGGAAACGTTACCATCGCGCCTCTTGACTCCCTCATGTGGCGTGCGCCACGGTGTGATCGCCAGGGAATGGAAACGTTACCTTGAGGCGGTCGGCGACCACCAGACGGTCGGGTCGGCCCCGGTCCGGGTCTTCGCCAACTCCTCGGAGGAAGAAGGTGAGCGCGTGTGACAGCCGCTCCGCACCAAGAGACGAGAACCACCGCACCACCCGTGGACCGACCGCCCGACCGGGGGAGCTTCGGGCGCTTCGGACGCCCCTGGCGACGACGGCGCAGGCGCTCCTCGGACACCCTGGCCGCGTACGTCTTCCTGGCGCCGGCGCTCATCGGCTTCACGGCGTTCGTCGTCTACCCGCTGTTCCGCTCCGCCTACTTCGCGCTGACCAGCTACAACGGCCTGTCGGACCCCAAGTTCATCGGCCTCGACAACTTCCGCCGGATGTTCACCACCGACCCGTCCTTCTGGCCCTCGGTGCGTGCCACCCTGCTGCTCGTCGTCCTGTACGTGCCGCTGTCTCTGGCGATCGGGCTCGCCCTCGCGGTGTTCTGCAACCAGCGGATGCGGGGCGTCAGCCTGCTGCGCACCCTGTGCTATCTGCCGGTCGTGCTGCCCGTGGTGGCCACGATCACGCTCTGGAAGTTCGTATTCAATCCCCAAGTCGGCCTGGCCAACGAGGTGTTGAACTGGCTCCACCTGCCCACCAGTGAATGGCTGTCCGGGGACAACTCGGCGATGCCGTCGATCGTGATCGTCATGCTGTGGAGCGTCGGCTCCACGATGATCATCTTCCTCGCCGCGCTCCAGGCGGTCCCCACCGAGCTGTACGAGGCCGCCAGACTCGACGGCGCCGGCCCCCGCACGGTGTTCTTCCGGATCACCCTGCCGCTGATCAGCCCGATCATGCTGCTCCAGGTGGTCATGCAGCTGGTGACGGCCCTCCAGGCCTTCAATCAGCCGAAGATCCTCTCGCCGGACAACCAGGGCGGGCCCGGGTTCAGCACCAGGACCCTGATGCTGTCGATCTACAACAACGGCTTCCCCAAGCTCGGGCAGGTCTCCCAGTTCGGCTACGCCTCCGCCCAGGTGTGGGTGCTCTTCCTCGTCATCGTCGTCGTGATCGCCGCCACCGCCCGCTTCTCGTCGATTTGGACCTACAGTGACCACGTCTCCTGACGTCACGAGGGCGCCGACGACGGCGCCGAAGCCGGCCGCCCCGGCCAAGCCGCGCGGCAGGGCCGTACGCACGGTGTCCTGGTACGCCACCGCGCTGCTGATCAGCTCCGTGATGATCGTGCCCATCCTCTGGATGCTCACCGTCGCCCTGAAAGGCCCCTCGGCGGTCTTCGAAGTACCGCCCCGGCTCCTGCCCCACGAGTTCCACTTCAAGAACTTCGTCGACGGGCCGAAGGTCATCCACTTCCCCCGCCTGCTGCTCAACTCCGTTGTCATCACCGGTCTTTCGGTGATCGGCGGTGTGATGACCTCGATGATGGCGGGCTACGCCCTGGCCCGGCTGCGCTTCCCCGGCCGCAAGGTGTGGTTCTACGTCTTCGTCGGCAGCATGCTGCTGCCCCCGGTGATCGGCATCATCCCGCTGTTCCAGCTGTTCAAGGACATCGGCTGGTACGACACCTGGCTGCCGCTGATCGTCCCGGCCTTCCTGGGCGGCAACCCGCTCTTCATCTTCCTCGCCCGCCAGTACTTCCTGTCGATCCCGCACTCGATCGACGAGGCGGCCAAGGTCGACGGCGCGGGGCACATCCGGATCTTCTTCAGCGTGATGCTGCCGATCACGAAGCCCGCCTGGATAACGATGTCAATCCTGGCCTTCCAGATGTCCTGGAACGACTACCTCAACCCGCTGATCTACCTGTACTCGTCCCAGAAGTGGCCGCTGAGCGTCGGCATGGCCTCCTTCGTCACCCAGTTCGCCGGCCAGACCCCGGACTGGAACCTCTACATGGCCACCAACCTGCTCTACATGCTCCCCCCACTGGCCGTGTTCTTCGTCGCCCAGCGCTACTTCATCCAGGGCCTGAGCGCCCTGGGCACCGTCAACCAGCGCTGATCCGCACCTCGACCCACTCACGAGCCGTGTACCGGCCAGGTACCAGGAGGGCATGATGAAACGATTGATCCGTCTCGGTGGAGCGTTGCTGACGGCGGGGGGACTGCTCGCGACGGCGGCCTGCGGCGGCTCGTCCGGGAAACAGTCGGACGGCAAGGTGACGGTCACCCTCATGACCTGGGAGTCCGCCACCACCAACAAGGCCATCGACCAGGCACTGACCGGCTTCCACGACCCGAACATCACGGTCAAGCGCGTCGACACCCCCAACGGCAACTACGGCGACAAACTCGCCGCCCTCACCCAGGCCAAGAAACTCCCCGACTTGTTCTGGTGCGGCAACGACACCGAGCAGCAGTACACCAGCCAGGGCCTGCTCACCGACTGGGCCTCCCGGCTCTCCGGCTCCAGCGACTTCGGCGCGAGCACCTTCGTCTCCTCCACCATGAAGAACTGGAAGACCGCCGACGGCAAGATAGGCGGCGTTCCCTCCCTCCTGAACACCTACGGCATCTGGTACGACGTCGACGCCTTCAAGGCCGCCGGCATCACCGTGCCCGCCGCCGGCTGGACCTGGGACCAGATGTTCGACGCCGCCGCCAAGCTGCACGCGAAGGGCGCCAAGTACGGCCTGGTCGCCGACGCGTTGACCTCCACGGACGGCCCCTTCTCCCTCAGCACGTACTCGCTGTCCGCGGGTGGCGCGCCGTTCGCCGACTCCGTCAACAAGCCCACCAAGGCGACCATCGACGCGACGTACACCCAAGGCGTCAGCAAGGTCGTGGCCGGTATCAAGAGCGGGGCCGTCGCACCTCCCGGCTACGACATCAGCAACCAGCAGGCACTGTTCGCCGCCGGCCAGATCCCGATGCTGTGGAGCGGCCAGTGGCTGGCGGCCGGCTTCCTCACCGACAAGCCGAAGATCAAGTACGGGTTCGCGCCGCTTCCCCAGCAGACCAAGCCGGCCACCCTGTACGACGCGGTGGGCATCTGCACCCCCTCGTACACCCAGAACGCGGACGCCACCTTCAAGGTCCTCAAGTACCTAGACTCCACCGTGTGGACCAAGGTGCTGCCCGACTCCCCGGTGGCGGCCCCGGCCTATCTCTCGTCCCAGAGCGCCTACTTCGGCGCCCTCGAAAAGGCCGGTCTGACGACCGTCGCGGCCACCGTCAAGGCGGGACTGAACACACAGACCACCATGGGCGTGCGCTTCACGACCCAGTGGGCCAGCCAGTCCAACGACCTGATCACCGCCTACTGGCCGGACATCCTCAACGGCAAGAAGCCGCTCTCCGACCTCCAGACGATGACCGACAAGATCAACGATGTGATCAAGAGCAACGGTTAGCGACCCGGGCCGGGCAACGGGCCGGGACCCGAAACGTATCCTGGGAGCGGTCCCGGCCCCCGGTACGCGATGGAAGGTTGGTCTTCAACTCACGTGAGAAGTCGTCCCCCGCACCGCCAGAACACCAGGCCCACGATGCGCGACGTCGCGGAGCGGGCCGGAGTCGCCGTCGTCACCGTCTCCCGCGTCGTCAACGGCATCGGCACGGTCCGCGAGGAGACGGCCGAGCGCGTGAACGCGGCGATCACCGCCATCGGCTACCAGCGCAACGAGATCGCGCGCTCCCTGCGCCCCGGCCAGAACTCGATGACCATCGGGCTGCTGCTCGGCGACCTCACCAACCCGTTCTACGCCTCCCTCGCCAAGGCCGCCGTGGAAGTCGCCAACGAGGCAGGCTACGCAGTGCTGTTGAGCACCGCCGACGAGGACCCGGAGGTGGAGCGCCGGGCCGTGGGCGAGCTGATCGGACGCCGGGTCGCCGGGCTCATCATCGTGCCCGACCAGGGCGACCACGCCTTCCTCAACGAGATCAACGGCCACGACCACGTGCCCATCGTCTTCGTCGACCGCCCGGCCACCGGCGCCGAGGCCGATGTCGTCCTCGTCGACAACGAGGAGGGCGGACGCAAGGCCACCCAGCACCTCGTCGACCAGGGCCACCGCCGGATCGCGATCCTCGTCGCCCCCTCGTACTACAGCACCGGCCGCCGACTGCGCGGCTACCGCAAGGCGCTGCGCCGCAGCGGCATCGAGCCCGACAACGACCTGGTCGTCACCCTGCGCGCCGGCACTACCGAGGAAGCCGAGGCCGCCACCCGTACCCTGCTCACCTCCGCGAACCCGCCCACGGCGGTCTTCTCCACCACGGGCTTCCTCACCGAGGGCGTCCTGCGCGCCTGCCGTGAGCTCGACACCTCCGTCGCGATCGTCGGCTTCGACGACTTCAAACTGGCCGACATGCTGCCCACCCCGGTCACCGTCGTCACCTCCGACACCGAGGAACTCGGCCGCCACGCAGCCAACTTGCTGCTGGACCGCATCAACGGCGACGACGCCCCCTCCCGCCGTACCGTCCTCCCGGTGCAACTGATCGCACGCGGCACCGGGGAGATCGGGCACCCGTAACGTCAGTACAGCGTCCGCCACTTGGCACGCGGCCAGGCGAGCACGGCGTAGAGCTGCGCCAGGGCCGCCTGCTGGATTGCCTGGGTGCCACCGGCCGTGTCGAAGTGCACGAGTCCGGTGGCCGGATCCCGCATCGTGTCCCACACCTGGTCGGCGTAGTCCGCCATCGCCCGGTGGTAGGTGTCCTTCCCGGTCACCGACTCCAGGAGCAGCAGGTTCTTGAAGAAGATCGAGTTGAAGAACACGGGCTGTGTGAACAGCCGCCCCTGCGTGACGTAGTAGGCGTACGAGGCAGTGGCGATCCGCTCGGCCTGGCGCAGGTAGGCGCGGTCGCGAGTGACCTGGTACAGCAGCACCGCCACACCGACCGGCACACCCTGGTTGTAGGACCAGAGGGTCTTCTCGACGGTCCCCTGGAGGTCAAGATGGTCCCAGTACAGGCCACTTGGGCTCTGCAGATGCGTGTTCGTCCAGTCGTGGAACCGCTTCGCCCAGTCCAGGTAATCGGCCTTGCCGGTGATCTGGTGCAGGCGCAGGGCGAGTTGGGCACCCGGCATGTTCGAGACGGTGTTGCGGTCGTGACTCCAGTCGGCCTGCGTCCAGAAGACCCCGCCCGGCGCGGCATGACCGCTGTCGGTGTCCCAGCCGGACCGGACCAGCGCGAAGATCTCCTCGGCGCGGGCCAGCGCGGCGGCGTCCCCGATCTGCAGATACCGCTGGATCTTCGCCAGGCCGACCCATTCGTTGTCGTCGTAGAACATGTCCCCGCCCGAGCCGTACGGCGCGACGGGATAGGAGGCGTACCCGGGAAGGCCGGTCGTGCCCCCGCCGGGCTTCCAGTAGTGCTCCTGCGCCGCCGCCCGTCGAGACAGCTCGGGTTCGAACTCCGGGTCCACGGCGGTGAGATCGAGGGCGGCGATGTGCACCTGCGAGAAGGGCCATTCGTACGAGTAAGGGTTGTCGCCTGCCGCAGCCGGGAGCTGCTCGCGGACGAGCCCGGAGCCGTCAGCCGTGTCGAAGTGTCTCTTCAGGGCGGAGTACGCGTCTCTCGCGCGGGACAACGCCCTTGTGGCACTGGGGCGTTCGGCCGCGTCCGCCGGTGTGGCGGCCGTCGCCGCCAGCGCGGCCAGACCGGAACCGATCATCACTCGCCGGGAGGGGGGCAGGGACATGGTGGCCTCCAAGGGTGCGGGTGATGGAAACGTTGTCATCGACCCAGGAGGCCGTCAACGCCTCTGACGGCACGGCCAGTTCACTGCCGGGGCATTCTGGTCCGGACCATTGACGGCCGAACCCGGCTGGTGGAACCCTCGCGATGGTTACGTTTCCAACGGCGAGTTCGGTCGGCCCCCCACGGCGAAACAGGAGACCTCGACATGACCGTTCCGGCACCCTTCAAGAGACGCCTGAGCGCCGCCCTCACCATGGTGCTGCTGCTGGCCCTCGTCCCGGTCCTGCTCGTGCTGCGCGCCGCACCGCCCGCACAGGCCCTCGACAACGGCCTCGCCAGGACGCCCCCGATGGGCTGGAACGACTGGAACGCCTTCGGCTGCAACGTGACCGAGCAACTCGTCGAGCAGACCGCCGACTACCTCGTCTCCTCGGGGCTGAAGGACGCCGGGTACCAGTACGTCAACATCGACGACTGCTGGATGACCTCGGCCCGCAACGCGGCGGGCCAACTCGTCCCCGATCCGGTCAAGTTCCCGAACGGCATCAGCGGCACCGCCGCCTACGTCCACAGCAAGGGCCTCAAGCTCGGCATCTACGAGAGCGCCGGCACCGCCACCTGCGCCGGCTACCCCGGCAGCCTCGGCCACGAGCAGACCGACGCCAACAGCTTCGCCGCCTGGGGCGTGGACTACCTCAAGTACGACAACTGCAACCACCAGAACGTGCCCGACCAGCAGCGCTACACCGCGATGCGCGACGCGCTGGCCAACACCGGCCGCCCGATCGTCTACAGCCTCTGCAACTGGGGCCTCGCCGACGTGTGGACCTGGGGTGCGGGCGTCGGCAACAGCTGGCGCACCACCGACGACATCAACGTCAACTTCTCGACCGTGGTGTCCATCTACAAGGCCAACGTCAAGCTCGCCGCGTACGCCAAGCCGGGCGCCTGGAACGACCCCGACATGCTCGAAGTCGGCAACGGCATGTCGTTCACCGAGGACCGCTCCCACTTCAGCCTCTGGTCGGAGATGGCCGCGCCCCTGATCGCCGGCACCGACCTGCGCAAGGCCACCGCCGCCACCCTCTCCCTCTACGGCAACAAGGACGTCATCGCCGTGGACCAGGACTCCCTGGGCAAGCAGGGCACCGAGATCTCCAACTCCGGTGGCCTGCACGTCCTTTCCAAGCCCCTCGCCAACGGTGACGTCTCGGTGGTCCTCTTCAACGAGAACTCCTCCGCCGCCACCATCACCACCTCCGCGACCGCGGCCGGCCTCCCCTCGGCGTCCTCGTACAAGCTCAACAACCTCTGGTCGCACGTGATCAGCAGCACCAGTGGCAGCATCTCGGCGAGCGTCCCCGGCCACGGCTCGGTCATGTACCGGGTCTCCGCGGGCAGCGGTACCAGCGTCGGCACCACCCACCCGCTCATCGGTGCCTCTTCCAACCGCTGCCTCGACGCCTACAACGGCGAGACCACCCCCGGCACCAAGATTGAGATCTGGGACTGCGGCGGCGGCACCAACCAGGCCGTCACCATCACCGCCGCCGGTGAACTCCGGCTCTACGGCGGCACCCAGTGCCTGGACGCCTACAACAATCAGACCAGTAACGGCACCAAGGTGCAGCTCTACGGCTGCAACGGCGGCGCCAACCAGAAGTGGAGCGTCAACCCCAACGGCACCATCACCGGCACCCAGTCGGGCCTGTGCCTCGACGTCACCGGCGGCGACCAGGCCGCGGGCAACGTCAACGGCACCGCGCTGGAGCTCTGGTCCTGCAACGGCGGCGCCAACCAGCAGTGGCGCCTGGGCTGACCACCCGTAACCCCCCCCACCTCGATGGAGCCGGCATGAACTCAACAGCAAGACGCATCAGGCGGGTCGGGACCGGTCTGATCGCCGCCCTGGCCCTGTTCGTGCCGGTCTCCACCGGCGTCGCGACCGCCGCCGCCGAGGCGACGATCTGCAACAAGTACTGCGACGGCCGCGACCCCGCCCTGTCCCCGGGGGACCGGCAGCCGGTGTCGGCGACCATCTACTCGCGCTCCATCGCCCTGCACTTCGACGACACCGACGCGATGGGCTGGGCCTCGATCACCAACGGCAGCCCCGGTGACGAGGTCTGGCTCGACCGCTCCTTCGACGGCGGGCGCACCTGGAGCTCGGGCAGCAAGCTCGGCGACACCACCATCCCTACGGGGCAAGGAGGTTGGCGCACCCTGATGTACAACGTCGACGACTGGAACGCCCTCGGCGTCGGCGCCCTGCGCGCCTGCGGCAAGGCCGGTGACCGGGCCGAGATCGCCTGCACGCAGTGGGCCCGGACGACCTGGAACGCGGGCAGCCGCCCAACTGCCGCCGCCACCGCGCTGATGCAGTCGTACAACCTGGGCACCGGCCTGTTCGACACCACCGGCTGGTGGAACTCCGCCAACGCCCTGACCGCCGTCATCGACAACATCCGCGTGACCGGGATGGCCAGCTACAAGTACGCCATCGCCAACACCTACGACCGCAACCTCTCCGCCCAGGGCGGCAACTTCACCAACGACTACATCGACGACACCGGCTGGTGGGGGCTGGCCTGGGTCGATGCCTACGACCTCACCGGGGACTCCCGCTACCTCAACACGGCCCGCGCGGACGCCGATTACATGGCTCGCTACTGGGACTCGACCTGCGGTGGCGGGGTGTGGTGGAGCACCGCCAAGACCTACAAGAACGCGATCGCCAACTCCCTCTACCTGGAGCTGAACGCGGCTCTGCACAACCGCATCGCGGGCGACACGACATATCTCGGCCGGGCCAACGCCGAGTGGTCGTGGTTCAAGGGCACCGGCATGATCAACGGCTCCCATCTGGTCAACGACGGCATCAACCTGGCGACCTGCGGCAACAACGGCGACACGACATGGTCGTACAACCAAGGTGTCCTGCTGGGCGGGCTCTCGGAGCTGTACCGGGCGACCGGTGACTCCACCCTCCTCACCACCGGCCGGCAGATCGGCGACGCCTCGACCACGTCGACGGCCCTCAACTCCGGGGGAATCCTGCGGGAACCGTGCGAGACGAGCGGCTGCGGTGGCGACGGGCCGTCCTTCAAGGGGGCGTACGTCCGGGGGCTGAGTGCCTTCAACTCCCGCCTGTCCGACCGCCCTTACACCTCCTACATCCGCCGCCAGGCAGACACCGCCTACGCGAACGACCGCAACGCCCTCGACGCGTACGGGCTGCACTGGGCCGGACCGCTGGACTCCACCGACGCGGCCCGGCAACAGAGCGCGCTCGACCTGATGAACGCGGCGAATTGACGATCCGTCACTTGCGTTTCGCGGACGCCGCCAAGGCCTTGAACTCGTCCCACCGCACGCGGGGCCGGGCCAGGCCGCGCCGTTCCAGATAGCGGGCGGTGGCGCGGCGCGTGTCGCGCAGGACGCGGATCGCGTCGGTCGGGCGGCCCGTG
>NZ_JAWOAI010000213.1:0-15860 GCF_033194735.1 Streptomyces sp. W16 | reverse complement strand
CGCCGCCGCCACCGTTGGGCGAGGGTGCCGCCGGGGCGCTGCTCGAACCGGAGGCGACCGGGGTCGGGTTGGACGGCGTGGTCGACCCGGAGGCGCTCGGGGTCGGGGTCGAGGACTCGGAGGCGGGCGGGGTGGACTCCGGGGCCGACGGCGGGACCGACGCGGGGGCGGAGGGCGACGGGGGCTGCGACTCGGTGGTCGTGCAGTCCTTCGTGCCGCCGTTCCAGGCCGCGATCAGCTTGTCCTTGATGACGGTGTGGTCGGGGCCCTTGGGCAGGTCGCCGTGGACGAGGCCGTCGCCGGCGGCGGGGTTGCCGTCGAACTTGACGGCACCGCGGTAGAGGTCGATCTGCGCGAAGCAGCCCTCGTCCGGCACCGCGATGTCGAGCGAGTCGGTCTGGCCCTTCTGCACGGTGACCGTGTCGAAGTCGACGAAGACCTGCTGGCCGGAGGTGGCGAAGGTCGGGCCGTGCGCGATGTACGAGGCGAGCGAGGCGGTGCAGGTCGAGGCGTCACCGGCGGTGCGGACCTTGATGTGGACCTTGCCGTCGTCGGTGGGCTTCAGGTTCTGGTCGTCGACCTTGACGGAGGGGAAGAAGCTGGTGCCGTCCAGCGAGAACTGGCAGCCCTCGGTCTCGGTGACCGTGCCGGCGCCCGAGCCGGGCCGGTAGTGGCCGCCGGACTCCCAGCCGTCACCGCCACCGCCGTGCCCGCCGGTGGCCCAGGCACCGGACGCGGCGCTCACGGAGGCGGCGGCGAGGGCGAGGGAGGCGGCGCCTGTCCCCAACAGGCGGCGCACGGTGACACGACTGGCTATGGACATACTGATCCCATCTGGCGTGTACAGGGTGTGGAGGGTGTGGATCAACGCGAGAAACACTGGGCTCATTGGTCACATGCGCCACAGCGTGTGCACATCGTGGGTCCACCGGAAGAAGACTGTCAACTCGCCTCGGTGTAGAGGGAATTCATAAGGAGACCACGTGACCGACCTGTCCTCCCGTGACCCGAACTGGTGGCGTCAGGCCGTTGTGTACCAGGTGTATCCGCGCAGTTTCGCCGACGCGGACGGTGACGGACTCGGGGACCTGAGGGGCGTCACCGAGCGGCTCACCCATCTCGCCGCCCTGGGTGTCGACGCCCTCTGGCTGAGCCCCTTCTACCCCTCCGAACTCGCCGACGGCGGCTACGACGTCGCCGACTACCGCGCGGTCGACCCGCGCCTGGGCACCCTCGACGACTTCGACGCGATGGTCGCCGAGGCGCACCGGCTGGGCCTGAAGGTCATGGTCGACATCGTGCCCAACCACACCTCGCACCTGCACAGTTGGTTCCAGGAGGCGCTGGCCGCCCCGCCCGGTTCCGCCGCCCGCGACCGGTACGTCTTCCGGAACGGCCGCGGTGAGGACGGTCAACTCCCGCCCACCGACTGGCCGTCCGTCTTCGGCGGCAGCGCGTGGCGCCAACTGCCCGACGGACAGTGGTACTTGCACCTCTTCACGCCCGAACAGCCCGACCTGAACTGGGACAACGAGGAGGTCCGCGCCGACTTCCGCACCACCCTGCGCTTCTGGTCCGACCGGGGCGTCGACGGCTTCCGTGTCGACGTCGCCCACGCGCTGGTGAAGGACCTCGGCGAGCCGCTGCGGGACATCGGCCCGCTCGCGGCCAACTCCGAGGACGTCCTCGACTCCCTCCCGCCCGGCAGCCACCCCTACTACGACCGCGACGAGGTCCACGAGATCTACCGCGACTGGCGCCGCACGGTCCTCGACACCTACACCCCGCCCCGCATGGCGGTCGCCGAGGCCTGGGTACCGGCCGCCCGCCGCGCCCGCTACGCCCGCCCCGACGAACTCGGCCAGGCCTTCAACTTCGAGTACCTGGAGGCCGGTTGGGACGCGGACCAACTGCGCGAGGTGATCACCGGCTCGCTCGCCACGGCCCGCGCGGCAGGAGCTTCCGCCACCTGGGTGCTGTCCAACCACGACGTCGTACGCCACGCCTCGCGCCTGATGCTCCCCCCGGGCACCGATGTGAACGCCTGGCTCCTGTCCGACGGCCGCACCCCGCCCGTCGACCCGGCGGCCGGCCTGCGCAGGGCCCGCGCCGCGACCCTGCTGATGCTGGCGCTGCCCGGTTCGTCGTACGTCTACCAGGGCGAGGAACTCGGTCTGCCCGAGGTCGCCGACCTGCCCGTCGAGGTCCTCCAGGACCCGATCTGGGAACAACAGGGCCACACCCACAAGGGCCGCGACGGCTGCCGGGTACCCCTGCCGTGGACCTCGACCGGTCCGTCGTACGGCTTCGGGCCCGGCCCCGCGTGGCTGCCGCAGCCGGCGAGCTTCGCGGCGTACGCCGTCGAGGCACAGGACGGGAGCGAGGGCTCGACCCTGGAGCTCTACCGCACGGCCCTGCGGCTGCGCCGCAAGCTGCTCGAAGGGGAGTCGCTGACCTGGGCCCCGGACAGCCCGCCCGGAGTGCTGCACTTCACGCGCTCCGGCGCCTGGCGCTGTGTCACCAACCTGACGGACGTGCCGGTCGCCCTGCCGCCGGGGGAGGTGCTGCTGAGCAGCGAACCGGCGGCGGGCGAGGAGCAGTTGGGGCTGCTGGCTCCGGACACGACCGTGTGGCTGGGGGCGTAGGGCGCTTTGTGGCGCACTCACCCCACGGTCGGGGTCGAGCCGGTCGCGCTCTGGCTCGGTGACTCGCCCGGCAGGACCGGCGGCTGGGTGGTGCTGTTCACCGGCGGGGTGAGGACGACCTCCGGCTGGCCCGCGGCCGGGGGCGGCGGGGTCAGGTCCGAGGCCGGCAGCTTCGGCGGGGTCGTCTCCTGGAAGAGGACCTGGCTGAAGTTGACCAGGCCGGTCTCCTCCATGACGGTGATGTGGTCCAGGACCGTCGCGTTGGCCTGGTTGGCGAGGATCCGCACGAGGGTGTTCTCCGTCGTGGAACGGATCTTCGCGATCGTGTTGAAGATCGAACCGTGCGTCACCCGCAGGATGTTGGCGAAGTCCGTGTCGAACTGCTTGCCGCTGTCCGCGTTCAGGGTGTTGATGAACCCCTGCTGCTGCGGGCTGGGCTGGTTCGGGATCGTGATGTTGAGCATCGGCGCGATCTTGCGGACGGTGGTGTCCAGCGCCGCGTGCCCGTCGATCAGGTGCTTGCTCGCGGTGATGACCGCCGGGCTCGCCCCCTTCTTCAGGCCTATCTGGCCGACGGGGTACTCCCACAGCCCTGCCGCGCGCACCTTGACCACGAAGTCGCGGTCCGCCTCGGTCAGCGGCCCCCACTGCGTGTTGGCGATGACACGTGTGGGCGCGCTGGAGACCGTGGTCACGCCCAGCATTGCCGGATAGGCCAGTGCGACGAGAGTCAGGCTGAGGGCACCCCCCACAACCATCGTTCCCGTCGCGTTCCGCGAAAAGCGCACCGTACCTCCTGTGTCGTGGACCGCCCGTCGGCGGTACGGACAGTGGGGAATACGGATCGGGGAAGCGTTCGAAGTCTTTGGTTTTGGTAAAGCCCGAGTGGGGCGCGTCACAAGTGGCGGGTGATGCCTCCGGTTCGGCGCCCCGGTTCCGGGGGTGTTTCCGGGTGGGTGCGGAGAGGCCGCGCTACGCGAACTGACCGGGCTGGTAGTCGCCGGCCGGCATCGTGAGCATGACGTTCATACGGTTGAAGCTGTTGATGAGGGC
Source organism: Streptomyces sp. W16 (assembly GCF_033194735.1). Classification (NCBI taxonomy): domain Bacteria; kingdom Bacillati; phylum Actinomycetota; class Actinomycetes; order Kitasatosporales; family Streptomycetaceae; genus Streptomyces; species Streptomyces sp. W16. Next base: position 12,162 of record NZ_JAWOAI010000213.1, on the reverse strand, counting down.
GATCAGCGAGACGAGGGCCATGAGCTGCTCGTCGTCGTAGTGCTTCGCGGCGTTCCCCCACACCTCGTCGCTCACCCCGCCGGCCGTGTCCGCGATCCGGGTGCCCTCCTCCGCGAGCTCCAGCGCGGCGCGCTCCGCGTCGGTGAACACGGTGGCCTCACGCCACACCGCGACGAGGTTCAGTCGTACCGACGTCTCGCCGGCCGCCGCGGCGTCCTTGGTGTGCATGTCGGTGCAGAACCCGCAGCCGTTGATCTGGCTGGCGCGGATCTTCACCAGTTCCTGCGTGGCGGCGGGCAGCGGCGAGTCGGCGACGACCTTGCCCGCCGCGATGAAGTGCTTCAGGGCCTTCCCGGCGATCGGACTGGCGAAGGCGTTGAGTCGGGCACCCATGGTGGGCTCCTCTGCGTTTCGTTGCCGTTGCTTACACGGGACTGACGAAACAGCCGACGAGAATGTGACAACGCACAAAAAAGCAGTGGTGAGGCACGCTGTCCGCCTCTACCGTGCTGCCGGACCGAGTCGTCTGGGCAAGGACGTGCCGTTGTACACCGTGTGAGACCCCCCGAGTGCTGAATCGTCGCGCGTCGCGCAGTTGCGCCGCGCTCCTTTTTGCTGCGGATTTCTCACTGGAACCGGTGTACTTCTGTGCTCGAAAACTGGGTTGTCATGCCCACCTGCCTGCCACTCGTCCGCCGCCGTTGTCACGCGTGCGGGGCCGGACACTTCCGGGCAAGCGGCAAGTTCCGCGTCAACGCCCACCACAAGCTGCTCGACGTCTGGCTCCTCGTGCTCTGCACGGGGTGCGGGGACACCGCGAAACTCACGGTCCTGGAACGGGCCAACGTACGCTCCGTACAACCCGACCTCCTGGACCGCCTGCACGCCAACGACCTTGCCCTGACAGCGGAGTTGCTCCAGGACCCGGTCGTGCGGCGCCGAAACCGCGTCGCCCTCGACTGGGCCGGCGCCTGGCGTCTCGACACCGGCGGATCGGACCATCTGGACCGCGAGGTGATCGACATAGCGGTCCGCTTCGCGGCACGGATCCCGGTCCGGCCGGTACGGCTGATCGCCGAGGGCTGCGGCCTGCCACGGGCCGAGGTGGAGAGCCTGATCACGGAGGGCAGGCTGGTCTCGACGGCCCGCCTGAACACCAGACTCTCCGACAACTTCACCTTCATCCTCAAGCGCTGACTCTTCCGCGACCCCGGGGGCCTGCCCGCCAACACCCGTGCGGGCAGGCCCTCATTGACGGAATGTTGACCGCTGTATGGCACAGCGTTGGTGAACCCCCGCTATACGTTCGGCCCCATGCCCCCACTCCCCCCACATCCCCAGCGGGCCAGGCAACAGGCGCCCCTGCCCGTCCTCCCGTACCGCAAGCCCACCAAGGGCCGTGACTACTGGGTGCTGAATGACGTCCTCCCGGACGCCGACGTCGTACGGGAGCGGTGTCTCGCGAAGGACGACTGGGTGAAGGGGTACCCGTACACCTCGGAGACCTGGCCCGGGCTGCGCACGATGCCGGGGCTTGAGCCGGCCGAGTTGGGGCGGGTCGAGCGGCTGGTCAAACAGGCCACCGGGGCCAAGGAGTTGTGGGTGCAGCAGGCGCCCGGCGGCGGGACGCTCAACCACAACTGCATCCAGGTCGTGGGGGAGGGCGAGAGCGAGCCCCGGCCCCACACCGACTCGCGGTCGCTGTGCCGGTACGCCGCGGTGCTGTACCTCAACCCCTCCGTGCCGAAGGACTGCGGAACCAGTTTCTACCGGCAGCATCTGCCTGGCGGACGGCTCGGCGGCAATGTCGTGCAGGCTCCGCACAACAACCTCGTCGAGGCACTGGGAACGCGGTTCGTGGCGCCGGACGCCTTCGAGGAGGACGTGCGCGTGCCGCACAGGTACAACAGCCTGCTGCTGTACCACGCCAACCTCGTGCACAGCGCGACCGGTTACCACGGCAGCACGCTGGAGGAGAAGCGGATGACCGCCGTCTTCTTCTGGATGGCCTGACCCGGCCAACGCCCCCACGGCACCCTCTCCCCAAAAAAGTGTGTCACTTCCACCAGAGGTGTCACACTTTTTTGGACCTACCCCACCAGCGCGGTCAGTAGCGCAGCGCCGTTCCGGTCTCCGCCTTCACGTCGCCCGACAGCTCGCGGTTGCTGCGGGCGGTTGCCGTGCGCCCGCATGCCGGTCTCACCCGAACGGCGTGGCACTGGTCGCGGAACCGGGCCGCCGGGGATGCGCTGGCAGGCACAGCCGCGGTGGAGGAGGCAGGGGTGACGGAACTCGACCGACTGCGGGCGCGGGTGGCCGCCCTGGAAGCGGAGCGGGCGCGCGGGCCCGGGCGCCGGGTGCGTTCGCTGGTCGCCGTCCTGCTGATGGTCGTCGGGTGTGTACTCGCCCCGCTGGGGGTGGTGGCCGCGTGGACGGCGGACACGGTGGGTGACACGGACCGTTATGTGCGGACGGTGGCACCCCTCGCCTCCCACCCGGACATCCAGGACGCCGTCGCGGACCGGGTGACCACGGCGGTCATGGGGCATCTCGACCTCACCACGCTGCTGTCCGGCGCGGCCCCGGCCGAACGCCCGCTGCTGGAGAAGGCGTTGGGGGCGCTCGGCGGCTCCCTGGAGGACGCGGTCCGCGCCTTCGTCCACGACAAGGCGCGGGCCGTCGCCGCCTCCGACGCCTTCGCCAGGATCTGGAAGGACGCGAACCGGCGTGTCCACAGCACCGTGGACAAAGCCCTGACCGGCAGCGGCGGCGGTGCCGTACGGCTCGACGGCGGCGCGGTGACGCTCGACGTGGGCCCGGTCGTCGACCAGGTGAAACAGCGACTGGTCGACGACGGGATGACGGTCGCCGGGAAGATCCCCGAGATCCACACGTCGATCACGCTGGTCAGGAACGACGACCTCGACTCGTACCGGCAGTACTTCCGGCTGCTCCAACTGGCGGGTGCCTGGCTGCCGTTGACAGCGGTGGTCCTGGTCGCGGCCGGTGTACTGCTGGCGGGGCGGCGACGCAGGGCGCTGGTCACGGGCGCGCTGGGGGTGGCCGCCGCGACGGCCCTGCTCGGCATCGCGCTGCGGATCGCCCGCGCCCTGTACCTGGACGCGCTTCCGGCCGGGGTGTCACAACCCGCCGCCGCGGCGGTGTACGACGCGATGACCCGGTTCCTGAGCACGACGGTGCGGATGGTCGTGACCGTGGGAGTGGTGCTCGCGCTGGGCGCCTGGCTGACGGGACCGGGCCGACGGGCGGGGCTCGTACGGCGGCTGTGGACGTCCGGGATCGGGGCGGTGCGGGCCACGGCCTACGCGGCGGGGCTGCGTACGGGGCCGGTGGGGCCGTTCGTGCGCCGGTACCGGACGTGGATCGGCCGGCTCCTGGTGGGCGCGGCACTGCTGGCCTGCCTGCTGTGGTCGTACCCGACGGGGTGGGTGGTGGTGGGGCTGGCGCTCGCGCTGCTGTTCGCGTTGGCGGTGGTGGAGTTCCTGGCGGCGGACGAGGACCCGGGGGCGGGGCCGGGGCTCACCCGGACGGCGTAACCCCCCTGGTGGCGAGCGTGCCTCGGCCGGATTGTCGAAGCACCACACACCACAGAGAGACCGAACCACGACAGACCGCACACCACAGAGAGGTGGGGCACCGCCATGACGCAGCAGCCGCACTCGACACAGCAGCCGCACTCGACGTCCACCGGCGGCGAGGAGAAGCCCCCGGTCTGGAACGACGCCGGTCAGGCCCCCGGCACCCGCGGCTACGGCCCGCCCCCGTCCGGCGGCGGCCTCGCGGTCGGCGGTGCCGTCTTCGCCGGTGTCCTGATGCTGATGAACGGCGTCATCGCCATCCTCCAGGGCATCTCCGCGCTCGCCAAGGACGACGTCTACACCCGCGTCGGCGACTACGTGTACAGCATCAACCTCACCGGCTGGGGCGTGATCCTCCTCTGTCTGGGCGCCGTGGGCGCGGTCACCGGCTGGGGCATCCTCAAGGGCATGAGCTGGGCCCGCGTCTGCGGCATCGTCCTCGCGAGCCTCAGCGCGATCCTCCAGTTCATGTTCCTCCCGTACGCCCCGATCTGGTCGGTCATCATGATCGCGGTCGACGTGTTCGTCATCTGGGCACTGGCGGTCTACGACCCGAACACCTCCGGGGCGCGCCAGTAGCGACGAACAGCGGAACCGGTGGGCGGGCGGGTCAGACGTGTCCGATGCCGCCCCCGCCGAAGGAACCGCTCCTTCCCGGCACCCAGCGCTGCCGGCTCTGGTCCTTTCCCGTTCTGCTTCCGGAGTGATGGAGCTGGTACGGCATCAGCCGCTCCTTCTCCTCCGAGGCGACGGGCATCTCGTCGGGTTCCCGCATCTCGCGCATCTCGTGGACGGCGCCGGTGGCGGGGAGGTGGGGCTGCTCCTCGGGGAGCGGCCGCGGAAGTTCCTGGTCCCGGACCTTCATACCGAAATGTATGGCCCAGACCAGCGCGCCTGCGATCAGCAGGCCACCGAGAAAGGCTGCGCCCACGTCGAGTCTGTTGTGCGACGACGCGGCCAGCAGTTCATAAGCTGCCGTGCTCATACTCCGAGTATCACTCTTTGGGAGTGAATGTGGCGATCCGCGCGAGATAAGCGGTGACCTCGGCGGGGTCCCGGGTGAGCAGCGCTATGTGGTTGTCGGGGCGGACCAGCACCAGGGCCGGATCCGTGACGCCGTACGCCCGCCGCGCATGCCCCTCGTGGTCGTGCAGGTCGGCCACAGCGCCCGAGGTGCCGCCGTCCACCGTGAACGCCTGCAGCAGGCCGTCGTGCCCGGCCGCCAACTTGCCCACGGCGTCGGCGACTTCGGCGCCGAAGCCGAGCAGCGTGAACCGCGGGTCGGCGTACACCTGGAAGAGCCGGACCGGATCCCCCGAGGCGTCGAGGCAGGGGGCGTCGGGGGCACGGTCGCCCGGGCGCAGGACGGTGGGATCGCCGACGGAGCCGAGGGTGTCGTCGGCCGGGCCGGCGAGGGAACTCCAGGGGTAGCCGGTGCCCATGGGCGGCGGGGCGGCGGCCTCCACACCGGTGCCTGGTTCCTTGACCGCTTCGAGCACGCGGGCATACAGGTCGGTGGAGACGCCCAGGGTCCAGGCGGCCACGGGGAGGCGCTCCTCCTCGTAGGTGTCCAGGAGCCCGGGACCGGCCTGCCCGGTGGCCGCCAGTGCCAGCTTCCAGCCCAGGTTGTAGGCGTCCTGGATGCCGGTGTTCATCCCGAGTCCGCCCGCGATCGGATGGACATGGGCCGCGTCCCCGGCGAGGAGAACCCGGCCGACGCGCATCCGGTCGACCATGCGGACGTTGACCCGCCAGATGGAGAGCCAGGTCGGGTTCGTCAGCGTGATGCCGGGCACGCGTGCGTGCCGGTCGAAGATCCGCTGGAAGCTCTCCAGCGAGGGCGGCGACGGCTCGCCGTTCGCGTCGAGTTCGGGACTCGCCTGGAACTGGAAGGAGTCCGTGCCGGGTATGGGGCACAGTGCCACCCCGCCGCCGTCCGACGTGAACCACTGGTGCCAGACGTCCCTGCCGATCCCCTCGGCCCCCACGTCCCCGACGACCATCGACTGCGTCTCCTCGGTCGTACCGTCGAAGCGCACCCCCATCGCCTTGCGCACCTGGCTGCGCCCGCCGTCGCAGCCCACGAGGTAGCCGGCCCGGACGCGCTCGCCGTCGGCGAGGACGGCCGTGACACCGTCCGCGTCCTGCTCGAACCCGGTGACCTCCGTGCCGAGTCGGACGCCGACCCCTAACTCCGCGAGCCGCTCGCGCAGGATCTCCTCCACCTGCCACTGCCCTATGAGCATCCCCCGCTCGTACGGCGCGTCCGGCGTGGGGAGGGCGTCCGCGAACGGGTCTGTGTCGTTCACATGCGCGCCGTCGAAGTACTTGCGGAACGGGAGGCGGGTCGTCCCGGTGGCGAGCGCGCGCTCGGTGCCGCCGACGTCCTCCAGGACCTCAAGGGTGCGCGGCTGCAGGCCCTTGCCCCGGGACTCCCGGTGCGGGACCGGCGCCGCGTCCACGATCCGCACCTCCACACCGCGCCGGGCCAGCTCGATGGCAAGCGTGAGGCCGGTCGGCCCGGCGCCCACGATCAGCACGTCGTCGCTCATCGCGATCCCTCTCGTCGTCGTTGCATCCAGGGAACACCAAACGCCGAGAAAATGAAACCAGGTCTCAGAAGATTCTCGACCTCATTCCATCTCTGGTCTTATTTGATTCCGGGTCTCACTGTCTGGTACTGTGGCCCGCATGGACGAACCCCCCGGCCTCCGCGAGCGCAAGAAAGAACGCACCCGGAACCTCATCGCCCAGGAAGCCCTGCGCCTCTTCCGCGAGAAGGGGTTCGACGAGGTGTCGGTCGTCGAGGTCGCGGCGGCGGCCGAGGTCTCCAAGGCCACCCTGTTCCGGTACTTCCCGGCGAAGGAGGACCTGGTCCTGCACCGCTTCGCCGACCACGTCGGCGAAGCGGCCCGTGTCGTAAGCGAACGCCCGCCAGGCCTGACCCCCACGGCCGCCCTGTGCGCCCACTTCCTGGACCGCCTCGCCGCCCGCGACCCGATCACCGGCCTGAACGACCACTCCGACGTGCTCAGCTTCATGGACCTGCTGTACGGCACGCCGAGCCTGCAGACCGGCCTGGTTCAGCGCTACCGCAGCCAGGAGATCGACGCCCTCGCCGAAGCCCTCCCCGACACCGGGGACTCCACCCCGCTCACCAGACGCCTGGCCGCCACCCACCTGATCGTCGTACAGCAGGAACTCGGCATGGAGAACTGGCGGACGATGGCCTCCGGCCGCACCGCCGACGAGGCCTACGACGATGCCGTCGCGGAGGCGGAGCAGGCATACGGCCAGCTGATGACAGGCCTGGACACGGTGTTCCCGGCCCGGTGAACAGCTCCGCCGCGAGGACCCTCGGTCCTCGCGGCGGAGCTGCACTGCACCTGGTGAACAGGCGTCGGAAAACGGTCAGTTGGAGAAGTAGATGTACTTCCAGCCGCTGTACGTCGTCGAGTTGACGTTGTCACCGGACGAACCGTTGATGTACGCGGCCCGGATACGGGCCCTGATGCCGGACTCGCCGGGTGCGCCGAGGTTCACCGCGACCTTGCCGCTCGTGCCGAGGCCGAAGTACTCCGAGTCGGAGTCGTACCACCGGCCGTTGTAGTAGACCTGCAGGTCGAGCCGCTCCTGGCGGTTGGGGTAGTAGGTCATCGTCGTGGTGGCGATCGGCGCCGAGTTCTTGTGGAACCAGTAGTACGACGTCGAGCCGATCTTCGCCGTCTTGTAGTGCTTGGTGATCGCGGTGGAGATCCTGACCTTGGCGTACGCCGTGACCTTCACCGTCTTGGACGCGTAGCGGGCGTCGCCGGCGAAGACCGCGGAGACGGCGGTGTCGCGGGTCATGTCCACGGTCACGGTGATGTTGCCGCTGGAGTTGACCTTGCCGGTCTTGACCAGCTTCTTCGGCTTGTCGCCGCCGAAGGGGTCCGAGTAGATCGCGACCGTGCGGTTCTTGTACGTCTTGCCGAGGTGTGCGGTGAACTTCACGTCGGCGCCGTACGAGTACAGCTTGCCGTTGTTGTTCAGGCTCAGGGTCGTGGCCGCGCGGGACACGGAGACCTTGTCGGAAGCGCTGACCGCCGCGTGCCCGGCGTCACCGGCGTAGGCCACCTTGTAGGTGACCGTGCCGCCGGCCGGCGGGGTGTCCGCGAAGGAGTACGTGCCGTCCGCCTTCACCGTGACGGCGGGCAGCGCCTTGCCCTTGGGGGACTCCAGGTCGGTGCGCGTGACCTGCAGCTTCACCCCGGCCGGCAGTGCGACCGTCGCCGAGAGCTTCCCGGTGACCGTGAGCTTCTTGGCGCGGGTCGCGGAGCTGGGGGCGTTGACCGTGAGGGTCGGGACGTTCTTCTCGGGGTCGGTCAGCGCCTTGAGCGTGTAGCCGCCGCCGGACTTCCCGACCAGCGCGAAGATCCGCGAGTCGTCCGGGGCCCAGGTCAGGTCGGCCGTGCCGTAGACGCCGATGTTGTACGTGCGGATCGCCTTCGTGGCGTTCGGCCTGTACGTCGCGATCGTGCTGCCGTTGACCTGTGCGACCGTGCCGTCCGCGGCGATGTCGGCCCGCTGGGCGCCCGGGTAGCTGCCCGTCCGGCTGAACTTGCCGTCCGCGTACGCGTCCCGCAGTGTGCCGTCGACCAGTACCTCGTCGGCGCCGGGCACCAGGTCGATGTCGTAGATCTCGCCGTGCAGCGAGGAGTCGCGGTCGTCGTAGGCGACCTTCTGGGGAGTGGTGCCCGAGACGTCCAGGACGACCATCGAGTCGGTGGAGACACCGGTCTCGCCGACGGCGAGGACACCGGGCCTGGACGCGGCGGTGTCGAGGAAGCCCGGGTCCCAGATCGAGACGCCCTCCGGCATCTGTCCGAGCGTCACCGGGTCGGTGCCGCCCGCCGGGTCGGTGGCCGGGTCGACCGAGCCGAGGTTGCCGTCCCACTGGTCGCCGTAGGTGAACCAGACCTTGCCGGCGGAGAAGGCGAGGTAGCGCGGCCCCTCGCCGGTGGTGACCGCGTAGCGGGCCTTGACGTCGAGGGTGGCCGCGTCGATCGCCACGATCTCGTGCGTCGCCTGCGCCGCCGCGTACACGGTGGCCCCGTCGTCGGAGACGGTCAGGTCGGAGACTCCGCTGATCCCGCCGACCGAGGCGAGGACGTTGCCCGAGTAGTCGGTGGCCGCGACCGTGCCGGCCGAACTGTCGCCCACGAACACCCGCTTGAGAGCGCCGTCCGCGACCAGACCGCCGGGTGAGGCGACGTTGGCGGTGGCCGCCGAGGCCGTACCCGTCGCTACGACGCTGAGCGCCGCCGAGCCGAAAAGAACCGCGAGCGCTGTCGCGGTGGAGATGCTGCGCATCCGCACGTGCTGTTCCCCCCACAAGGAAAACCGGTCTGTGGACCGGGAGTTGAGAGCGCCGCGCAACGCCCGGACGTGACCGCGGATGAGAGACGCGGTGACGCGCGGGGCGCGGCTGCTATGCGCAGCGTATGGCATGTCTGTGACAGGTGGGAAAGGAGTTATGGGGTTGTCGTGTACGCGCGCTGTCTGGGAGGTGGTGGGCGGCGGGGGAACCTGGCTGTTCCGGGACGAGCTGTTTCATCCATTCGGGGATGTCCGGGCGTGCGACGGGAGCGATCTGCGGCTGCCCCGCGTGATCGGCGCCGGAGGCGCGACCCTTCCGGCCGCCGCCTCCGACATCCGCTACCTCACCCGCAACGGCAGCGTCGAGGTCACGTTCCCGAGCCACCGGATACCGGACTACCCGCACCGGGCGGGCATCCTCCCGGAGGGCCTGTGCGGCACCTCCCTGCGGGGCCCCGTCCGGGAGTACCGCTCAACGGCCGCCGACGGCACCCCCGTCGACGTCGTCGTCGAGCGGTCCGTACTGTCCGACGACGGGTTCCGCCGGCCGGCCCGGGCCGCGGTCACCTTCACGCCCTGAGACCGGCCCGGGTCATTTCTGGCGCGTGTCCTGAGACCGGCTCGCCGCGTCAGTTCTGGTGGACGACGTTGTGGCCCGGCCCGCCCGACAGGACGTCCGTGCCCGTGCCGCCCCACAGCGTGTCGTTGCCGGAGTTGCCGTAGATCGTGTCGGCGCCTGCGTTGCCGTAGAGGACGTCGTTGCCCGTGCCGCCGTAGAGGAAGTCGTTCCCGGCGCCGCCGCTGATCCTGTCGTTGCCGGTGCCGCCGGTCAGGCTCTGGCCGCCCGCGCCGCCGGTGATGACGTCGTTGCCGGCGCCGCCGTCGGCCGCCGCGCCCACGGTGGTGATCGTGTCGTTGCCGGTGCCGCCCTGGGCGATGGTCTCGGCGCCGGCGTGGAGGGTGTCGTTGCCGTTGTCGCCCCAGCCCACCGAGTACTTGCCGAGGGTGATGGTGTCGTTGCCGGTGCCACCCGAGATGTAGTTGCCCGCGACGGTGCCGTCCTCGGTGGCCTTGTCGTTGCCGGCGCCCAGGTCGACCGAGGCGAAGTAGTACGTCTGGTTGGTCCTGTTGTGGTAGGTGAGGGTGTCGTTGCCGTCGCCGAGCGTCAACTGCACGGTGGGATAAGGGTCCTGGCTGTCCAGGGTGGTGACCGCGCAGGAGACCTTGGTGTGGTCCGAGGCGGTGGGGTACGCGCAGCCGGTGCCGGGCTTGATGGTGACCACGTCGTCGATGACGTACGTGATCCTGTCGGTGCCGGTCACGTGCGACGCGGTGACGACCGCCTTGTTGGCCTGGCCGGCGGCGGCCGTGTACAGGACCTCATTGCCGCCGTTGCCGAGCGCGGCGGTGGCCGGAGCGGTGGCCGCGCCCGCGGTCCCGACGAGGAGCAGCGGAGCGGCCAGACCGGTGCCGAGGGCCAGGGCCAGGGTTGTCAGGCGACCGACAGAACGAGAGGACATCGCACAACCTCCGTGAAACGTAAGGGGAGTTGGCGGATTCCGAGGAATTCGAATTCCGACACCGCGTCTGACCCTCCCTTCCGGGGCTTGGTTGTGCGCCTTTTCGCGCGGGTGTCGTCCCCGTACGAATCGTCAGCCGTGATTCAACGCGAATTCATGAACTGGCCCACTGATCCATTACAACCATCGCTATGAGGTACGGGCCAGTTCCGTCGCGTCACGGCGGAACGCCCACCGCATCTCGGGCTCCATCGCGAACCGGAAGGCCCGTCGGACGGGCGGTGTGCACAGCGCGGTCACCACGGCGGCGGCGACCACCGTCACCGTGATCTCGCCGAGGGGGCCCTGTACCCACGAAGGGCCGTACCAGCCCCAGGACTTGGCACCCTGCGCGAGGAAACCGTGCAGCAGATAGCCGTAGAGCGTGCCCGCGCCCAGCGCGGTGAACCAGGTGCGGCGGCGCGGCACCCAGGCGAGGAAGCAGCCGACCAGCAGCGTCGAGCAGGCGAAGAGGGCCAGTGTCATGAGGGGCCCCTCCCAGTCGGGCGCGCCGAGTTGCTCCGCGCTCGCGTTGTGGAAGAGCCAGGAGTAGTCGAAGCGCGGCACCGCCCAGTACGCCAATGCGAGCGCGCAGACGAACACCGGCACCGCCAACTGCCGTACCTCGGGCCGCCGTACGAGCTGGAAGTGCTCCGGCTTCAGGGAGAGGCCGAGCACGAAATACGGCAGGAACTGCAACAGGCGCTGGAAATCGAGGTCGTTGCCGATGGAGGGGGAGAGCGTCGCCAGCATCGCGACGGCCAGCGCGAGCGGCAGCGGGTGGCGGACGTGGTTCCACATCGGGGTGGTGAGGCGCCAGACGAACAGGGCCGCCAGGAACCACGTCAGATACAGCGGGTCCAACAGGCTGATGGCGCGGTCGGGTTGGTGGTCGGTCCAGCGGGTGAAGAGCGTGTACGCCGTCTCGAAGACGACGTACGGCACGACGATGCCCGTCAGCAACCGTCTGATCTGGGGCGGGGTGGCGCGGAAACTCCGGGAGAAATAGCCGGAGATGACGATGAACGCCGGCATGTGCACGGCGTACACGAGCGTGTACAGCGCGGTGACGCCACGGCTGCCCGAGCGCAGCGGCTCCCAGGAGTGACCGATCGCCACGAGGACGATCGCCAGGTACTTGGCGTTGTCGAAGAAGGGGTCGCGCGGCTTGGCCGACGGCCCGACCGCCCGCTCGGGCACGGCGCGCGCCTGCGGCGCCGGGGCCGCCGTCCGTTCTGGTACGACGTCCTTCGTGGTGGTGTTTCGGTACGGCATCCGGACCGCCTCACCGTTGTCCGGCGCCGTAAACCTCCTCCCGGGCAGAGGTGGCACGGCTCACAGGAGGGTGGGGGTGTTCCTGCCTTCTTCGGGCAACGTGGCAGGTCGGAAGGCTGCCGGAGAATGCACAAGCGCTTGCCGTGCGAGCGCCTTGAGGTCCCGGTCGAGGCCGCCGACGGCTTCCGGGCCGGCGACAGGATCCAACTCACCTTCTGGCGCGGCGAGGTGAGGGTGGTCACCGGCTCGCGGTACGTCTGGCACCGGCACGTCGAGAACGCCGGGGACCTGGCCGCGATCGCGGCCCTCGCCGCCCTCGCCGCGGGCTACCCCGGCGCGCCGACCCAGCAACGGCTGCGCGGGCGTCGCCT
>NZ_JAWOAI010000212.1:0-15931 GCF_033194735.1 Streptomyces sp. W16 | reverse complement strand
CCGTCGCGGTCCCTCTCGGCCTGCTGGCCTGCGCCGTCGGCTACTCCCGTGTTCACACCGGGGTGCACTACCCGGGCGACGTCGTCGCCGGCGCCGTACTCGGAACGGGCGCGGCTGCCGCTGTGCTCGCGGCCGCACACTGGGACGGTGCGGGCGGCGACAGTGTCGGGCCCCGGACATGGGGTTCTTCGGCCGGGTGACGGGTCGTGGTCCGGGCCCTTCGGCGTCCGGACGACAGGCAGATCCCGGGACGCCGCGCGTGACGCCGGGACGGGAAGAGCGGCGGGGAGTGCGGGTCCGACGCGGATTCTCGACTGGCGGCAGCTCGGGCCTCAAGTGAGGCCGGAGGCAGACACTTGGAGATCAACCGGCCGTCACCCGAGCCCTGCACAATCACCCGTATGAACTTCGCGGTCTTCCTGATCTACGTCGGTCTGGTGCCGCCGTATCGACGCGCTGGCCTCCCAACCCCCTGTTCAGGGCCGCGTCATCGCCGTGCTCACGGACACCAGCACCGACGAGGACGGCCACACCAGCACCAGCCACACACCGGTCATCACCTTCACCACCCACGAGGGCACCACCGTCACCGCCTACTGCGCCGACGAGCTGCCCGACCCGGTGAACTCCCACGGCCGGGACGTCACGATCCATTACACGGCCGACGACCCCGCCGTCTTCACCCCGGACCTCGCGGCAGAACACCGTTCCCGCGCACTCGACTTCGCCTGCAGCCTCGTGGCGTTACTCCTCGGAGTGGCGGCGGTCGTCGTCGGAACGGCGCTGCTGTGACGCCCGACGAGCGATATGAACTGGAGTACGTTCCCTCCATGGATCCGCTCACGTTCGACTACGAGAACCTGCATGTGCGCGTGGACCGGGGGGTGTTCGAACTGTTCCCACTGGACGGCATCGAGCACGGATTCCGGGTTCCGCTGTCCTGGCTCGGGGCGCTGGTGCACTACAAGAAACCGGACACGCCGGGCGAGCTGATCCTCGGTGTCGTACGCGATCCGCATGCCGCCCTCTACGGCACCGAGCGGCTCGCCTTCCGGTACCGCTCCACGCAGGTGGTCCGCGTGCCGAAGAGCGACGAGCCGTTGTTCCGCGCGTACTTCACCGAAGTCGCCGCGCTCGCCGATCGACGGGTGGTCTGACGTGGAGCCGGTGGTCTTCGAGCATGGCGATGTACATATGCGGGTCGATCACGGCATCTTCGAGGTGTTCCGGCGCAACCGGACCATCGGGTCCTACCGGGCTCCGCTGAGCTGGCTCAAGGTGCGCGCCGAGGCCCGCAAGGACGGCCTGACCCGGCTGCACTTCGGCAACGTGGCGGAACTCGACGAACCGCTCTACGCAAGCAAGACAAGCCGCGGACGCCTGCTGGTCACCGTCGACATCCCGACCACCGACGAGCCCCTCTACCGCGCCTTCTTCACCAGGCTCGGCCACCTGTCGGACCGTCCGATCACTCCGTAGCACCCCGGACGACTACCCGACGGCCATCGCCTCGCCGTCGGCGGCAGGGCGCGACCGGAGATGAGCTGTCCGCCCACCGAGACCCCAACTGCCCTGTTTTCGGCGGCACGGTGAGTGCATGATGATCAGGTGAATGACTGGCTGCGTGCTCGGAATGGTTGGACACTCCTGCTGGCGCTCTGGGGGATCACGCTGATGGGCGGCCTGCTCGGGGTAGCAGTGTCGCGAATGCTCTACGACCCCACGACATCGTTTGCTTCACACGTGCCGTGGGTGGTCGGAGGCTCCTTTTTCGTGGCCGTCAGCGGCACCGTGAGAACTCTCCGCCGTCGGCGGCGGCAAGGCTGAACAGACCGTGGCAGAAGGCCGGGGTCTTCGAGCAACTGCACTGCCTGCTGCTCACCGAGATGCAGAGGTGCCGCGACCGGTGCGTCGCCGGTCGGCCGGCGGAAAGCCGGCAGCAGGCACGCTCTGATCTGCGACGGCAAGGGAACCTTGCTGCACGTCATGACGACCGCTGCAGACGTCAACGACGTCACCCGGACCATCCACCTGGTGGACGGCATCCCGGCCGTCGCCGGGCGGCCCGGCCGGTCAAGGCGTCGGCCCGAGTCCGCCCCGGGTGACAAGGCGTACGACTCGAAGGCCGTGTGGAGTGAGCTTGAGCTGTGGCGCCGCCCGATCATGCCGCCGATCTCCCGCAAGGGCGCTCCGCACATCACGGGCCTGGGCAAGCTCCGCCACGTCGTCGAGCAGACCTCGTCCTGCACCACCAGTTCAAGAAGCCTTGCCGCGGACGACGTCCGAGGAGAGCCACCTCCCAATCGTCAGGACTTGGGCGAGCGCGAGCCGTACGCAGGTCCGAACACCACGAGCAGCACCAGGTCTTCGGTCACTTCTGTGAAGCGGTGCTCTTCACCGGCCGGCACGAAGATGACCGCCCCGGGACGCACCTCGTCCGTCCGGCCCGGTGTCTCGATCTTGGCGCGTCCGGCTGTGACGACGTAGATCTCGTCCTCGGTGTGCGGGCTCTGGGCATCCAGCCCGCCGACCGGGATGCAGTACGTTCCCACCGACAGGTCCGACGTCCGTAACTGTTCGATCCAGTCGTTGCCCGCTTCGCCGGGGTGCGTCCACACGCCTGCGCCCTTGATGATCTCCATGACAGGACCCTAATGCTGGGCCCGGGGAGCGCAACACCCTTGATCCTGTTACGAGTTCATGGGTCTTCACCGATGCCTGCGATTCCGGAGCGCCTCGTCACATGCGGGATTCCGACGGCGGGGCCTGGGAGCGGCAGGACAGGCAGCAAGATTCCGACAAGGTTCCGGCAAGGACACCTGCCCATCGTCGTCACGTGCACCGAGGCGACCGTACCGGCCACTGGAGCGGACGGTCCCGATGATGCACGTCATCGCACGTCAGCGCGCATGGGAGGAAAAAGTGAACACGAACTTCAGCTCCAGGATAGCGAAGTACGGTCTGGCGTCCGCCGCGGTGGCCGCACTCGCCGTTCCTGCGGCCGTGTTGGGACTGGCCGCGCCCGCGTCCGCGGCGGCGGCCTGCGGCAAGGCCGGCACCAACATCGACGGGAGCGCCTATGTGAGGCAGACGGCGGGCGTCGCCGCGAACATGCGCTCAGGGTCCAGCACCTCTTGCGGTATCACCGGCTACGCGGACAACCAGAACACCCTGAACTACTACTGCTTCACCGCTACCGCCTCCAGCACCTGGACGTACCTCTACAACGTCACCGACGGCACGTACGGGTGGGTGAGCGACTCCCTGCTGCCGAAGAACTCGGACGGGGTCACCAGGGGCTCCCTGTCCTACTGCGGCTTCTGACCCGGAGCACTCCGGTCCCGGCCGTGGCCCGGCGTGTCGGCCTGCTCTCCGGGGCCGGCCGGCAGGCCGAGGCGGTGCAGCCGGGCGCGGACGCCGTCCGAGTCCGGCACTCCGAGTTCGTCGAGGATGTCCGCCGCGCGCCGGGCGGCCCGCTGTGCCGCCTGCCCCTCGCCGGCGGCCCGGTGGCTCTCGCTGAGGTGGACCAGCACGTCGGCCTCGAAGTAGCGGTCCCCGAGATCGTGGAACAGCGCGACGGCGTTGCCGTAGCAGGCCGCGGCCTGGCGGTGGTCGCCGAGGTGCTGGTGGGCGTAGCCGAGGCTGTCCCAAGTGTCCGCCTGCCCGTCGCGGACGCCGAGTTCGGTGAAGAGCTCCAGAGCTTGCCCGCACAACGCAACGCATCGGCGGTGGTCGCCGAGCTGCGCGTGATACCAGCCGACCGAGTTCAGGGCCCGGGCCTGTCCGGCCCGATGACCCAAGGAGGAGTACTGGTCAAGCGCCTCCTGGGCACAGGCCAGGGCCTCGCGATAGGCGTCCCGCCGGGCGTGCAGGCGGGCCAGGTCGAGGTGGGTGTGAGCCAGCTCGGTACGGTCGCCGAGGGCCTTGTGGAGGTCCAGGGCGCGGGTGAGGTGGGTGAGCGCGTCGTCCAGCCGCATCAGGCGGGTGTACGCACGACCGAGGCCGCGGTGGGCGTCGGCTTCGCCGACCGGGGAAGCCGAGCGCAGTGCGGCGTCCAGCGCGGCCTCCTGCGCCGCGGCCCAGTCGGACCAGTGGCCGCGGCGCTGCAGAAACGTGCTCAGGGCGCGGGTCAGCTGCCAGATCGGGGCATCCGGTGCCTGCGTGGCGGTGCCCGACCGGTGCACCACCGCGAGGAGCACGGGGTGCTCGGCTGTGAACCAGGCAAGAGCCTCTCCGTGGTCCGCGGCGTGCTCGGGGGAGACGCCGGGGACCACGGGAGGCAGTGCGATCGGGTCGCGGTGCGGATCCAGCATGCGGTCCGCGGAGTGGGCGGAGTGCAGGTAGTGGCCGAACACGCGGTCCTTGGCCGCTTGCGTCTCGTCGGCGGCGTTCGCGGTGCCGGCGAGTTCAGCGGCGTACATCCGTAACAGGTCGTGGAGTACGTATCTGCCGCGCGAGTACTCCGTGACCAGACAACTGTCGGCCAGCACGGTCAGCAGTCGGCCCGCGTGCTGGACGGGGAGCCCGGCCAGGCTCGCGGCGGCGGCCACGCTGATGTCCGGGCCGGGGTGCACGCCGAGCAGCCGGAACATCCGGGCGGCCTGCGGGCTCAGGGTGCCGTACGACCAGGAGAACACGGCCCGTATGTCGGCCCGCGTGTCCTCGTCGCCGAAGCTGTCCAGCCCGTCGGGAGAGCCCTGGGCGTCCCGGAGTTCAGCGGCGAGCCGGGCCAGGCCGAGCCGCGGTTCGATCGCCGCGCGGGCCGCCACGATCACCAGGGCAAGCGGGAGCCGCGCGCAATGGCTCACGATCTCGTCCACCGCCAGTGGTTCGGACATCACGCGCTCGGCCCCTATCCGGCGGGCGAGCAGCCGTCGGCACTCCGCCGCGGGCAGCACATCCAGGACAAGACTCCGGGCGCCTTCCAGGGCGATCAGACCGGAGAGCCGGTTTCGGCTGGTCACCAGGGTGAAACACCCTGGGCTGCCGGGCAGGAACGCCCGTACCTGTTCGGCGTCGCGGGCGTTGTCGAGCATCACCAGCATCCGCCGTCCCGCCAGCATGCCGCGGTACAGCCCGGCCTGCGCATTCGGGCTCACCGGCATGTGCTGGGGGAGCACGCCCAACGCCTCCAGTAATCGGGGCAGCGCCTCCGCCGGGGTCACGGGTGGCCGCGAAGGCTCGAACCCATGGAGGTTCAGGTAGATCTGGCCGTCCTTGAACCAGTCGGCCACCCGGTGCGCCCAGTGGACGGCCACAGCTGTCTTTCCTACGCCCGCGGTCCCGGAGAGGGTCGAGACCACCGCCACCGCGGGGCTGCCGATGCCCTCCGCGAGGATCTTGTCGAGCTGGGCCAGCTCCTCCTCCCGGCCGGTGAAAGCCGGTACGTCCAGGGGCAGACGCGCCAGAACCGGCGCGGACCGCGGCCGTGCCGAAGGCGGCGGATCCGTGGCCTGAGCCGGCTCGGGGGCACCCCGCAGGATGGCCCGGTGGATTCGCCGGAGCTCGGTCCCCGGATCGGCGCCCAGCTCCTCGGCCAGCCGCTTCCGGGCCTCGGCGAAGCACTCCAGGGCCTCGGAACCGCGCCCCGCCTCGTACAGCGCTCGCATCAGCACGGCCACCAGCGGCTCCACGAGCGGGTGTTCGCCGATCAGCTCGGGCACCCGGCCGATCACCACCGCGTGGTTGCCCACCGCCATCTCCGCGTCGGCCCACGCCGTGACCGCGTCCAGCCGCTGCCCCTGCCAGGTGTCGCGCATCCGCGACGCCCACTCCCCGGACAGTCCGGCGAGCGGTTCCCCGTGCCACAGGTCCAGAGCCTCACGGAGTATCGTCACCTGCTCGGCGGCGCCCCGGCCGGCTCTGCGGGCGTCGGCGACCAGGCGATGAAACCGGTGGAGGTCGACCTCTTCGGAGTCGGTGTCCAGCACGTAACCACCGTTGCGCCGAAGCAGGCCCGGCGTGCGGACGGCCCCGGCGGCTGCCAACACCTGCCGGATGCGGGCCACATGCGCGTACAACGCCTGGCGCGCCCCCTCCGGCGGATCCTCACCCCATACACGTCTCATCAATGTCTCAAGCGGTACTGCCCGGCCGGCGTCCACCGCGAGCGCCGCCAGCACGCTCCGCCGCTGCGGAGGACCTACGTCGACCGGGCCGCGGCCCACTACTTCGACGGGCCCGAGAAGTCTGAACGTCACCACGACAACCCCCGGCGATCAGACGCGCACACCGTCCGCGCACTCTCCCTGGCCGGTCAGCCCTTGGCCGGCGTCGCCGTGACGACACCTCTCAGGCACCAGGTCACGACACACGCTACGCGCGCGTAAGACAGCCCGACAAGGTTCCGGCCACCAGCCAGGTCCGCTCCTCAGGGATCTCGTCCGCGCTCCTCGTTCCACGCCTCTGCGGCCGGATATCGGCGGGCGAGGAGGAGGTCGACGTGCTTCACGTCGGCCGGGCGGACGCCGGTCGGCACGGCCTGTGACCGGGTGCCGTTGCGGGTGGTGCCGTTGTTCCTCCCGGCCTGGGCGTTTCTCGTGGCCGAGGTGATCGGCGACCGCGCCGCGTGGTGCAGAACTCCTTACAGACCACGGGAGTTGAGGAGGGTGTTCCCGGCACGGTCCACCGGGCCGGGAACACGCAGCCCCGCCGGTCCGGTGGCCTACGGGGTGGTCTTCGCGTACGGGCACCGGCTACGGACCTGTGGAGCGTGCCGACAACAGAATCCGCACGGCGCGCCCGACCGGCGGAAGGTCCTGCAGCCGGCGCCCGTACCACCGCTCCGGTCGGCCAACCGCACCACCAACCCCCGACGACGATCGCTTCGGCGGTCTCGCAAGGACAGCCGGCGGGTGGCGAACACGGACTCCAGCGCAGCCCTGCGCCGACGGTATGGCCACCTGGTCGTGTCCGTCCCGGACAGCCGCAACAGACGGGCTGCGCGGAGGCAGACGCTCCGGTCCGCTGAGCGGCACATGCGTGGCGTGCAGTTGGCTCCCTTCCCAAGATGAGGGACATGCCGGATTCCGCCGACTTCAGGCGGGTGCTGAGTGCCTGGCCACGGGGGGCGTGGGTCGGGTCGACCGGCGTGGAGTGCGTGGAGGATGTCGGCTCCCGGGCTCCGAACCTCGGCCGACTGCCGCGCAGCGCCCTGGTTGGGCCCGGACAAGGAGGAGGGCACCGCGGGAAGCCGGGTGCGGCGGGTCGCCGGTCCGGTCTGCAGGGCGGAAACACACATCAGCCCCGAGCGGGGCTCTCACTTGGCTGCCGGACCTCAGGGCGTCGGCGCCACGCAGGGAACGAGGACCTTTCATGCGCATACTCGCCCGCCTGGGCAGGCTCGGCCTGGCGGTTGGTACGGCAGCCGTTGTGGCCGTCGGCCTGTCCACCAACGCTGAGGCCGCTACGGGAGCGCTTCGGTACTTCTCGGTCAGCGGTCAGGAGTTCCGGATCACCAACCCGCCGAACAACGTCTGCATCAACCTCCAGATACAGCCGGATCTGATCGCCAACCAGACGGACAAGACGATGAGCGTCTACTCCGGCGTCAACTGCACCTTCTTTATCCTGAACCTGGACCCCGGCCGCGCGGTGGCCCATATCGGAGGCCCCCGCTCGGTGCTGTTCATCGGCTGAGCGGGTAACAGGAACCGGCATCCAGTTCGCACGCATGGAGCTCCGGTCGTCCGCGGGCCGCCCGTGTCGGAGTCGGGGCACCGGGATCGCCCCCAGGACAGGCTCCAACTGCGGAGAATCGCCCCGCTGTCCAGCCGTGATCAGTCGAGTTGGGTGGAGCCGGAGTCGGCGGACAAGGCCCGCGCCGTGCGGCGCGGGCCTTCGTCGTGTGCACGCTCGTTCCGTCCGGGCCCGGCACAACGCACGTCTTTGGACGCGTCGGCCTCACAGCAGTGATGGACACGGCCGGTTTTCAGCAGAGTGCCGAACCCGTGCGGCGCCAAGGACTCGCCGAACTGGCCGACCGCGCCACCCGTGCCGAACTCTCCGCGCGAGCGGCACGGCCCGTGCGATGGGCTGCGCGCCTCACCCCGTACGGACGCGACGTACTGGTCTACGCGCGCTCTGCCGCTCCCTCCCCGCACCGGACCTGGACGAACCCGCGCAAGGCGAGCGGCGCGTGGACCTGCGGCCGGCTCAGATGGAGGCCCTGCGCCGTTTCGCGGGCGTAGCCCATGGACTGGCTGCCGCGCCGGCCGACGGATTCGTGGACCGTGTACGCACCGCGACCTTCAACCTGACCCGGCCGACCAGACCGTCCTGAGGCCCCTAGCGCCCCACCAAGTCAAGGAGTTGTAGACCGACGGCTTTCTGAGGTGTTCTCCGGCTCATCCGGCCCGGTAGCTCGGGTCGGCGACGATGTCCGTGAGGTAGAGACCGACCATGCGCTTGGCCTCCGCCAGCATCGCCGGGTCGCCTTCGGGGGCCGTACGGAAGGCGAGCTGAAGCAGTGCGTCCGCGGCACACACTCCGGCGCGGCAGGCCGTGACCAGGGCGGGGCCGTCCGTCAGGTTCTCGCGGGCGACGAGGATGCGGCGTACTCCGTCGGCGACGCGGTTGTTGTTGTCGGTGTCGGCGAGCAGCAGTTCGGGCGTGAGATGGCGGCCGGTCCGGATGGCGAGGTAACCGGGGTGCTGCCGGTAGAGCTCGACGTAGCCGTCGAAGACGCTGCCGACGAGCTCCGGCCAGGGGGCCTCACTCGCGCGCTCCACCAGTTCGGCGATGGCCGCGGAGAAGGTGTCCATGTAGTGGACCGTCACGGCGGTCAGAACGGCGGACTTGTCTTCGAAGAACTGGTACAGACTGCCCGTCGACACCCCGGCCTCGGTGGAGAGCCGGCGCATGGTGAGCGCCTCGACGCCCTCGGCGTCCAGAATCCGTCGGACGGCTGCGAAGATCACTTCCGCCCGGGCCCTGCTGCGGGCTTGTTGCGGTGCCTTGCGCAGGCCGGTGATCGTTTTGCCGGGCGTCATGTGTGATGGCCTCCGCTGTGAGTTTACGCGGGCCGACGCCCCGGCCGGTTCAGCGGGCGGCCCCGGTGACCGGCAGTTCGGCGAACCCGCGGACGGTGATCCAGTCGCCCCGGACGGCCGGCCCGGCGGCGCGCAGCCCGGGGATGCGGTCGACCAGCAGCGTCAGGGCGGTACGGGCCTCAAGGCGCGCGAGCGGGGCGCCGAGGCAGTAGTGCGGTCCGGCGCCGAAGCTGAGCGGCTTGATGTCGGGACGGGCTGCGTCGAATTTGCCGGGGTCTTCGTAGCGTGCTGCGTCGCGGTTGCCCGCGCCCAGGAGCAGCAGCAGGTTGCTGTCCTTGGGAATGGCGGTGCCGCCGATCACGACATCGTCGACGGCCCAGCGGCCGGTGAGTTGGATGGGGGAGTCGTAGCGCAGCACCTCCTCGACATAGCCTTCGGCGGTACGAGGCACCCGCAGCGCGTCGCGCAGCCGGGGCCGGTCCAGCAGCAGGGCCACGCTGTTGCCGAGCAGATTGGCGGTCGTCTCGAATCCGGCGACGAACAACAGGATCAGGTTGGCGTGCAGTTCACGGTTGCTGAGTCTGCCGTTGTCCGCGTCCCGCGCCCGTGCGAGGGCGCTGATGAGGTCGTCCTGCGGGAAGCGGCGTCGCTCGGCGACCAAGTCGGCGAAGTAGGCGAGGAGTTCGTCGGCGGCCCGGTCGGCGGCGGTGAGAGCGTCCGGTGTGAGCAGCGGGTCCATCACCTTGCCCAGGTCGTGGACAAGGGCTGGGAAACGTCCGAGGTCCGCCGGCGGAATGCCCAGCAGTTCGCCGATGACCCGCACCGGCAGCGGGTAGGCCAGTTCGGTCATGAAGTCCGCGCTCCCGCCGTCCGCGCACAGTCCGGCCAGCCGCTCCACGAGTTCCTCTGCCAGCCGGTGCACGGCTGGGGTCAGGCCCGCCACCTGCCGGGGGGTGAAGGCCTGAGCCATCAGCCGCCGCACGCGCAGGTGTCCGGGGGCCCGGCCCATCAGCATCGAGTCGGCGAACACCCTGACCGACGGCAGTACGGCGATCTCCGGCCGGTGGCGGGCGTTGAAGCTCGCGTCGTGCACTTCCAACGCCGTTTCCCGCAGGGCGTGTTGCAGTTCCTCGTACCCGGACACCACCACGAGTCCGCCGTCGACCGGTGCCACCCGGCCGGCCGCGTGCAGTGCCGCGTAGTGCGGAGAGGGATCCTCCCGGCCCTCTGGTGTGAACAAGGCGAGCAGCGTGTCCTCGATCATCGATTTCCCCCGTGACAGTTCGTTGCGCTTCGTTGTGCGGGTTACTGCAGAACGATTCCCTCGCCCCGGTACGTGGGCCAGCGGTCGGCCACTTCACCGCCGTCGACCACCACGAACTCGTTGATCCGTTCGCAGAGTTCACCGGCCTTCGCGTGCCGGAACAACACCAGGTCCCCTATCGCCAGACGGGCCGCCGCGTCTCCGCGCAGGGGTGTTTGGGCCTCGCCGGCCATTTCGTGCGGCAGGTAGTCGAGGCCGGTCGGGTACGCCACCGTGGGCAGCCGGTCGGCACCCGGGACGCCGGAGGCGACCCAGCCCGCTCCGGCCACCGTGACGATGCCCGGCGAGGGCCTGCGGACGACCGGGCAGGCGTAATACGCGGCGGGCCGCAGCCGCAGCCCCCGGTAGCGGCTGAACAGCCCGGGGGCGTAGATCCCCGACCCTGCTCCGACCTCGGTGACCGAGGGGTCCGCGACGGTGTACGGGATGCTGCCGGTACCACCGCCGTTGACGAACTCCGGCTCGAAGATCTCGCGGGCGGCGCGGATCGCGGCCGTGCGCCGGGGCAGGAGCTCCTGCCTGGATGTCCGTTTCATCAGGCGGACGGCGTACGCCCGCGGCGAGTTGCCGCCGTCGTGCACCCCTGCCAGCTGTCCCTCGTACGCGAGGATGCCCACCGGCGTGAAGCCGGGCCGGGAGGCCACCAGCGCGGCGAAGTCGCGCAGCTCGTGCGGGGAGAAGACCGGGGAGCGGTACGAGCCGACGTGCATGCTACGGCCGACGCGCAGGCTCACGTCGAGTTCCAGGCAGGCCCGTAGTACGGGGCGGCGGCCGGGCGGGATCACCGAGTCGGTGAAGTCCAGTTGCTCGGCGGAGTCGAACATCAACGTGATGTCGGCGCAGGCCTGTGCGTCGGCGGCCAGTTGTCGCAGTGCCGCGGCGTCGGTGGTGGGGTAGCCGACGACGATGTCCCGGTAGCCCAGTTCGTGCAG
The DNA here is from genome assembly GCF_033194735.1 of Streptomyces sp. W16. Classification (NCBI taxonomy): domain Bacteria; kingdom Bacillati; phylum Actinomycetota; class Actinomycetes; order Kitasatosporales; family Streptomycetaceae; genus Streptomyces; species Streptomyces sp. W16. The sequence continues at coordinate 4,685 of NZ_JAWOAI010000212.1, read as the reverse complement.
CCGCAGTGCCTCGGGCAGGGTGAGGGCCAGCAGGCCCTGGTAGCCGGGAAGTTGGAGAAGTTCGTCGAGAACTCGGGTGCAGCGTACGGACTTTGTCGCGATCCGGATGGGCTTGCCCTTCGCCAGCGCGGCCAGGTAGCCGGCGTTCGCCCGCGCCGCTGTCAGGTCGAGCACACCGTAGGGCGGTGAACCAAGGCTGTCCCGAAGGGAGTTGAGCAGTTCCTGCAACTGCTGCGCGGGCGGGTTGGGAGCCGCGGTCGTCGTCGGAAGGGTCGATGTCATGGGGGTGTCTCTCCGCTCGTGGGACGGTGACGTGTGGGCCGGCCGACCGGGGTCGGCCTTCTGATTCCCCCGTTTTCCGCCGCCGCGCGAGCCTGGACGATCGCCAGGCAGGCGAGGACGACGGCGAGCAGCAGATAGATCAGCGTGGGGCTGACGACGTGCAGGGCGGCCGAGACCGTGCCGTAGAGCACCAGGACCAGGACTGTTCCCACGAAGTTGAACCCCGAGAACACCCGCCCGTACACGCTGAGTGGCACCAGGGTCTGGCAGGCGACCATGTAGACCGTCAGGGTCTGGAAGGCCGCCCCGATACCGCAGTAGAGCGCGAGGGCCATGCCGAACCCGCCGCTGAAGGCGAACACCCCCGTGAGTACCGCCAGTACCACCAGACCTGTGTGTGCCTGGCGTTGGAGCGCCTGTGACCCCGTATCCGAGCGTGCCGTCGTCAGCCGGACCAGGGCCAGTCCGGCCGTGAGGCCGCCGACCGCGTACGCCGCGTCGAGGGCGCCGAACTGGGCCGAGCCGAAGTGCATGACCTCGTGGGAGAACGCCGGGAGCAGGGAGTTGTACGTCTTGATGAACGCGGCGAGCACGATGACGACCAGGAACGGGCTCGACCAGCCTCCTGCCGCCCGGACATGGCCCATGGCCGTGCGGAAGCCGGCCAGGATCGATTCGTTCGGGGTGACCGGTCGCGCGGCGGCGGTGCGGCTGTCGGTGCGGACGGCCAGCAACAGGCACAGGGAGATCAGATAGCACGCCGCGATCGCCGCGAAGGCTGTGGCCGCCGGTACGCTGTCGGCCGCGACGCCACCCGCCGCGACGCCGGCCATGCTGCCCAGCTGCGTCGTGACGCTGATCCGGGCGTTGGCCGACAGCAGTTGTCCTTCGGCGGAGAGCTGCCGCACCAGCGCGGTCCGCGACGGGGTGGAGAGCTGGTCGCCGGCCCCTGCCACCGCCGCCAGCCCGACCAGGGTCCAGAAGTCCAGCCTGCCCGTGGCCGCCGACACCGCCACGCCCGTCGCGGCGAGCGCACGCACCGCGTCGACGCAGGCCGCCAGTCTTCTGCGGTCGAGCCGGTCGATCAGCAGTCCGAACACCGGCGCCAGACACAGGGTGGGTGTCAGTTCGGCGATGAGCAGCCATACTGGCGCGGCGGGGTCGGCGGTGAGTTCCAGGGCCAGCCACGACCCGAGGGCGAACCGGGCGCCGCCGGCGACCCAGATCGCGAGGTTCCCGGCGGTGAGCAGGCTGATGGCCGCTTGCGGCCGGACCGGGTGTGTCATGTCCGCTGGTCTTCGGGCCCCAGCAGGGCTTCGATGCGTTGCCTGGCCGGGATGGCGGGTGGCCGGTAGCGGCCCGGGACAGCCCTGGCCGCCGGGTCCGCGCCACCCGCGGGTTCCAGTTCGGACAGCCGGGGTGTCCCGGTCAGCCCCAGCGCGCCCCACAACTCCTCGGCCCTGTCGGGCAGATAGGGCCAGGCCAGCCAGGCCAGCACCCTCAGCCACCCGTAGGGGCGCTCCGCGGCAAGCCCGCCTTCCCCGGCGGCCAGCCAGTCCAGCACTCCTTGCGCTCCGGCCCGGATGTCCGGGTCGTCGACCGTGAGCGCGGTGACCCGGGCCCGTAGGAAAGGCGCCGCCGCGTCGGCGATACCGATGGCTTCGGGCTCGCGCTCCAGGCATTGCGCGACCAGCCGGTCGAACCGCCCCGCGACCGTCTCCTGGCAGAACGCGGCGAAGTCGGCGACCCGGAAGTCGGCGGGCCGGTCCGGGTCGGTCAGGAGAGCGGCGTAGAAACGGAAGAGTCCGGGGTCCAGGCCGGCCGCCAGATAGCGCTCGCCGGTGACGACATGGCGCCTCGTCGTGGAGAACTTCTCACCGTCCAGCAGCATGAACTGGTTGAGCACATGCCGTTCGTACGGATGCCAGTCGAGGGCCGGGTCGGCCAGGCCGTACAGGAACATGCAGGGCAGGACCGCGTCGAGGCCGGAGGTGAGCACGGTGGTGATCCCCGAGTCATGGGCGAAGGGGTCGCCGAGACCTGTCGCGGCGCCGAAGAGGTCACGCAGGATGCGGTTGGAGGCGTAGGTGCCCAGCGCGTAGCTGGTGTGCACGGCCTCCGCAGGGGGAGGGCCCGGCAGTTCGTTCCACGGGACGCCCCAGCCGAGCGGGTGGGAGAGCGCGAGCCAGGGGCCGTTGAGTGCGAGGTAGTCGTCGGCCAGATGCAGGTGGCGCTCGGGGAAGTGCCCGGCCAGTTCCTTGGCGTTGAAGGAATCGGAGAGCCGCAGGTAGGCCGTCGGCACCACGATCGGCTCCAGGTCGTCGTCCACCGGCAGCCGGGGCCGCGTGTTGCGCAGTCGCTCGGGCCCGAACCACACGCCGCACTCCTCGCAGCAGGTGCCGGCGGCCTCCGCGCCGCATGCCGGGCAGTCGCCGACCGCGAACGGACCGACGACGACGCGGCCGGTGCGCCGGGAGCGCAGCATGTCCACGTTCCGGATCTCGACCCGGCCGCGCCCGACGAGGAACCGTGCGATGTCGTGGCTGTGCCGGGCGTAGTCGGCCGCGAGCTGTTGCCCGCCGGTGTCGGCGAAAGCGCTCTGGCCCATGCCGAAGCCGTTCAGGGTCTGCTCGGCGCTCGCGTGCTGGGGGCCCGACACACTGCGCGGGTCGGTGCCCTCGACGACGGCGCTGAGCAGGACATAGGACTCGTGAGCGTCCGTCCCGGTGATCTGCCACACCTCGTGGCCCAGACTCTCCAGATGCCGGGCGAGGACGTTGCCGTGCAGGAACGGGCCGCCGAGATGGCCGAGATGAAGAGGCCCGTTCGGAGTGTGGTAGCCCGCCGAGATCAGAAACCGCTGCGGGGGCTCCTCGTGGAGGCGCATCCGTACGTACTCCTATCGCGTGGGGTCGGTGGTCACGATGCGGACGGTCCGGGCGCGGTCATGGGCGGCTGAGCGGGCCGCCTCCGGGGTGCCCGCGGTGACGACGACCGCACCGCACCGGTCCAGGGAACTGCGCAGTTCGGACACGGTGTCGCCGGGTCCGAGCGGCAGATGTGCGTGGACCACATCGACACCGGAACTCGCTTCGGCCCAGCCGGTGACCTCGGTGACCCTGCCGGGCACGGCGGTGAGGAAGGACACCGCGGCCGCGCCGTGTGCCGTCAGGTCGGGGACGAACTCCGGGTCGAAGAGGGAGTCGAAGAGGGCGCCGAAGTACTCCAGGCCCGGATGGACCCGCTCGATCAGGACGGTGATGTAGTCGCCGCCCGGTCGGCAGTGCAGTTCCCCGAGCACGACCCCGTCCCCGGTCACCCAGAACTCGGCGTGGAACAGCCCGAACGTCAGGCCCACCGCGGCCACCGCCCGTTCGACGGCCTGACGGGCCTGCTCCGCCTGCCGTGGCCCCAGCGGTGCCGGGACGACGTGGCCCAGCTCCACGAACGCGGGCGCCGACGTGGTCTCCTTGGCGGTGAGTGCCACGACCTTCGGCTGCCCGTGCAGGAACAGACCCTCGGCGCTGTACTCGGCACCCTCCACGAACTCCTCGATCACGAACGGCCGGTCCGACGCCGTCAGTTCACGCATCGCGTCGGCGAGTCCGCCCGCGTCCTTCAGCAGCCGTACCGCGCGGCTGCCTGTGCCGTCACGGGGTTTGACCACCCAGGGGCCGGTGGTCGTGGCCGTGAACTCCCGCGCGTCCCGCGCCTCTTCGCACAGCCGCCACCGCGGCTGCGGAAGTCCGGCCTCGGCCAGTACCGCACGGCACAGGTCCTTGTTCCGCGTGATCTCTATCGACCGGAGGGAGTTGTACGGCAGTCCCAGCGTGTCCGCGACCGCCGCCGCCGCGGGCTGCGCGTCGTCCCGCGCGGTGACCACCAGGTCGAACCGTATGCCGGTCGATTCCCGGGCCAGCGCCCACGCCACGCACGCCGCCGGGTCGGTGAAATCCAGCACGTCCAGCGATGTGAACTGGGACTTCGCCTCCTCGGGACAGGCACGGACGAACATCTCCTGGTCCGTCATGTGGATCCGGCAGCCTCGGGAGCGGGCCTGGGAGAGGAACCGTCCCAGCAGTTGGCGCCCCGGATCACCGAAGCCGATGCCGCCGATCACCAACAGGTTCTTGCCGGTGTGCGCGGTGTGATTCAAGGGATGAATCTCCTCACGGGCGGTCACTCGACCACTCCGATCGCTGCTTCGGCCAGCGCGGGTGCGAGCCGGACCCCGGTGCCCGCCCCGCCGTCGAGCCGGACGAGCGAACGGTCCCCGGGCGGTGACGTGACGCGGGGTTGCGAGTCGGGGTAGTACGTGTCCCAGAAGGCGCGGCCGACGCTCGCCTCTGCGGCGAGGGACGGGCTGCGGGTGGCGAGGGCAGAGCGGCCCTAGGTCAGGTCCT
>NZ_JAWOAI010000211.1:0-15948 GCF_033194735.1 Streptomyces sp. W16 | reverse complement strand
GACGGCGCGGAGTGACCCGGCGCGATAACGGAAAGCCCGGGCGCCACCGCAACCTCCCCGCCCACCCAGGTCACGGCCACCCGGCCGTGTTCCCGGCCCGCCCGGCCAACTCGGCCGGATCGAGCCGGTGCGGGGTCACAACCCCGCGCGGCCGGCACGTGTCTGACCTATCAGGAGCAAGGCACTCCTAAGACCATAAGGGGGAAATATGAGGTTGAATCATTCCATTCTCGCCGGAACCGTGATGGCGGCCCTGGCAGTCGGCGCGACGGCCGCTGCGGCCGGCCCCGCCTCCGCAGCACCGAACACCACTGCACAGAAGGTCTGCGGAAGCAGCTACAAGACCGTCAATTCCGCGCCCGTCGGCTCGCAGGGCACCGTCTACCTGACCTACAACGCTTCCAACGGCAAGAACTGCGTCGCGACCATCCGCACCAACCCTGGCGCCGCACGCGACATGGGCGCGTGGATCTACGTCCCCGACACCGAGGAGTACGCCCAGGACGAGGGCGCGTACACGTCGTACGCCGGACCGGCCTACGTCCAGGGCAAAGCCCACTGCGTCGACTGGGGCGGCCACATCGACAACGTGTACGTCTACGTGACCGGCTCCAACTGCGCCGCACTGAAGGAACACCGGGTCACCACAGTCCGCTGACCCACGGAGCCCCGCCACGGTCCGGCCCACCCCCCTCAGCCGGGGACGGGCCGGACCCCACCTCCGATGCCCCACGCCTTCACCCGCGCCCGCGACCTCGACCTCGACCTCGACCTCGACCTCGACCTCATCATGGATATCCGCACCCAGGAAGTCTGCCGAGCCATCGGTCTGGCACCGCGCCGGGAGCCACCCGCGCTCGACGCAGCCTCGGCATACACGGTCCTGGACGACTTCACCAACGCCGGTCTCCGTGCCGCCTCCCTGGAAGGAAACAAACGACAACTAAGGTTTACATGAGCTTGCACGTTAACTAAAGTTGTCGCATGTCCTCATTCGAGATCACTCCCGAAGAACAGGCAGAGCTCGACAAGGCTCTCCACGACGCCCTCAACCCACTCGCCCGGGCTTTGCGTTCCCGCGCGTCGGGGCTGTCCGAGGATCACATGTGGGATGCGGACCCCGTCGAGGTGACGCTGTCCGTACTGGCCGGCTGGAAGGTGATCGACACGGAGGTCAAACGGCTGACGGCGATCGCGGCAGGCACCGCAGGGTCTTACGGCGCGAGCTACGAACAGATGGGCACCGTGTGGGGCATCACGCGCCAAGGCGCTCGCAAGAAGTGGCCCGAAGCCGTCAGCCGCCCGGTGACCACAGCGACGCGGACGAGCACCACACTCTCACTGTGCGGCGGAACGGCCGAACTGAAGCAGGAACCCTCGTCCGGCCGCTGGCGATGGAGCGGCACAGGCGCGGACGCAACGCAGGGAGCGGCCGACACCGACATCTGGTACGCAACGAAGGAGGAGGCCGCAGCCCACGCAGGGGCCTTCCTGAAGGAACATGCCCTGGCCGGGCCCAAGTAGCCGTTGCTGCCCCGATCTTGAGCAATGTCCGTCGAACGGGAATCCCGATCGGATGGTCGCGGGGTGCTCGGCGCATACGAGCAGGACCTCCTGAACAGCTCGTTGGTGTCGAATCGCCGAGCAACATCCGGTCTGGCACGCCCACCGGTGCTGATCAGGCCCTGTCACTCTCCTGCGACCTGATCCGCCGGACAGGCCCTCGCGCTGAGGCCCGGCCGACGCGCACACCGGCGAGCGCGCCACCATCCCCGGCAGTGTCCGCGCCGCCCATTCCGCCCTCACACCCCTCAACCCAATCCAGACATGAGCAAAGCGCTCCGAAGCCGTCTTTGAACTCTGGGTTTGAGATCTTGTGACGCACCCGGTCAGCGGCTCCGGGTGCGCCGGTGGGTCATGAGGGTGATCGCCGCCAGGGTGAACATCGTCAGGTCAGGGGCACAGGCCACTGTCGGAGTTGTAGTAGATGTCGATCGAACCGCTCCAGGTCATGCACAGGCCGGGCTGGGGCAGGTCCTTGTATACCGGGCCGGCGAAGGTCGTGTAGGAGCCGGCGTCCCTCGCCGGGGTGCTGCTGGTCGGCCAGGTGTCCAGGGTGACCTCCATGAACACGCGGGCACCGGGCTTGCTGCGCACCGTGACGGCGCACCACTTCTTGTCCGCGGAACTGTAGGCCACATAGGTGGTGGCGGCCTCAGTGGTCTGCGAGGACTTGATCGGTGTCGAGGTGAAGACCTCGTACCCCGTGCCGCATGCCCCGTTGTAAGCGCCCGCAGTGGCAGCCGAGGCCGGCGTGGTCGCGGCGAGCGTGCCGCCCAGGGCCAGGATGGCAAGGGCGCCAGCGGTAGCTGCCTTGTGGCGGATCGACTTCATGGTGTTCCCCCTGTTGGTGTCATGGCGGGACGGCCGGTCCTTGCCGTCCACGCAAAGTGAGACCGTGCAGACCCACCGACAGTTGTAGGCGTTCTTGTCGCGGTCCTGTCACCGGTGTCACAAGGGCTGTTACGACCACCCGAACCCAGGGCGCTAACGGCACGCGGACCACCACTGCAACCACACCGCGACAAGCCACTACGGCTGTGGCTGCCACTCACCCACCTGGCGGCCGAGGACACCAACGCGGCACCATCACACGGCGAGACTGACTCCACCATTGAGGACCAGGGCGAGACGCGGGAAAAGCACGTTGGCTGAGCTCACGCATCGCCCTGGCCTGCCGTTCGACCGCCTCCGTGATGTCCGGGTCGGTCAGACGGGGAGGGGTAGTCTGCGGGTGGGCAGCGAGAGCACGGTGATAGCCATCGCTGGCCAACTCCCGTCCATTCACTGGTCCCTTGAGCGCCGACGGGGTCTGAGGACGCCGTCGCCCGGCCCCGGCACGGAGCCGGGCACGAGGATCCGCAGGCCGCGCACGACCGTACGGCCGGCCGACACATTGGCGTCCGCAATGATCCGGGACTACTCCCAGCCGGACCCCTTCGTCATGGCTTTCCCGGCCGTACCTGAACCCGCGATACCGGACAGGACTGGCCCCACATCGTTGACGAGGCAACTCCGGCCCGAGTTGGCCCTGGCAGTGAGCTGCCCGGACTGCAAGTGGAAGGTGGGCTCGAACACCCGGCGGAGCCAACGCTATCCGGAATGCCGGGTCCGTCGAACAGCGGGAATGCCATCGTCGCCCAGGCCACCGACTCCCGGCACACGGTGAGCCGGCCTGAGTCGGCTTTATACCCGACCGCCACGACGTGCCCGGCGAGCTCGGGGGTGATGGCCTCCCACGCTCGCGCAGCGTGGCGCCGACGGCTGAGGAGGTCCCAGGTCTGCTCGGCACCGCCCGGCGGCTTAACTCCCCGTCACACATGATGCACCGTTATGGAAGGCTGCGGCCCGTGTACGAAGCCACCTGCCTGGACTGGGCCAGCCGCTACGACCTGCCCCGGTATGGCGTCTGCCGCTGTCTGGCTTTCCGTTCGTCGATGATCAGCTGTACCCGTTCGTCATGCGGGACCTTGCGCAATGCTCTGATACCGGTCTGGTCATCGGCAGCGCAGTTCTTGGTCGCGGGTGCGTGACAGCGCGGACAGTTCCGCTTGATCCAGAACCGGCAAGCTACCTGCTCGTGCAGCGGCCGTTTCTGCTTCGAGGCTCTGTGACAGCGTCCTGTTTGTTCCTCATGCGCTGCGCGGCGGCGACCCGCGCCTCAGCCAAGTGCCCTGCGGCGGGAGCTGGCTTGGAGAAGTCCGCGCGCTCCTTCCATCGGGCGATTTCTGCTGCTTGACCTGGTGTGACGCGGCTACCGGCTTCGTCTGCCGCCTCTACGAGAACCTCCACCAGGCCGCGCATCTCTTCGGTCATCACGCCAGGGTGGCGGCGGCTGAGGTTACCGAGGATCCCGCGTACCCGCTCGTGCGCGGCCCATGATCCTTCCCGGGCGTTCCGCTGGGCAGCGGCCTGTGCCTGCTGTTCTCGGGCGTAGGAGGTGAGGTGGTCGGCGGCCGTCTCGCTGAAGGCGTCCTCCGCCTGGGTGCGATCGTGGCTGGCGGTCGCGTTGATGCGGGCCAGGCGCCTGCGGACCTGGTCGCACACCCCGCTCTCGGCACGGCCGTCCAGCACCTCCTCCTGGACCACGCCGAGGTGGAGGCACGCCGCTCACGCACGATGCACGCGACCGGCGACTGCGTCACCGGCGGCACCCAGGACGCTCCGGCCGACCGGCCGGAGCCTGCGCTCGCCCCCGCTCTGATGGAAGCCTGCCTCCCCGCCCTTGTCTGCCGGAGATGGCCGGCCCGCCCAAGCCCAGCGTGACCTCTCGTCACCGCCTACAGCGCATCGCCCAACGCGTCCACGACAACCCAGGCCTCTGGGGGAACCGACGAAATGCTGCGCGTCAGGTGACGGAATGAGTCTGGCCGGTCAATCCGTCAACCGTGGCTGGCGGCGCAGAGCTGGTGGTCGATGAGCCTGTCCATCGCGTGGTCGGTGGCCAGCCCGTCCGGGGTGCCGTCGCCGCTGACCGCCACCACCACGGTGCGGTGCCCGTCGGGGGTGGAGCCGTCGCGAGTGGTGTAACCGGGCATGTCGCCGCCGTGGCCCCAGTAGCCGCCGCCGCAGGTCAGCGGGATCCACATGATGCCGAGGCCGTAGCGGGCACCGGGCCACTCCTCGGCCAGGGCCGGGGCTGGGACGGTTGACTGCATTTCGGCGAGTTGGTCCGGGCGAAGCAGCCTGCCGCCGATCAGCGCGGACCAGAAGCGGACCAGGTCACCCGCGGTGCTGGCGACCGCCCCGGCCGCCCCGGCCGCGGTCGGATTGAACGCCGTTGCGTCGATCGCCTCGCCCGAGCCGAAGTTGGAGTAGCCGTGCAGGTGCGGCCCCGGGACGCGCGGCGACGTGCCTGGCGCGAGGGTCCGGTGCAGGCCCAGCGGCGCGATGATCCGTTGCCCGACCTCGGCCTGCCAACTCCGCCCGGTGATCCGTTCGATGATCATCCCGACCAGAATGTAGTTGGTATTGGAATACTCCCACCTGGTTCCGGGTGCAAAATCCGGCGCATGGCGCATGGCGATGGCCACGAGCTGCCGACTGGTCCAGGTGGTGTACCGCTGGGCGAGAAAGTTCTCCTTGGTGTCCATCTCCGGGAAGTCCGACGTGTAGTTGAACAGTCCGCTGGTGTGCTGCAGCAGCTGCCGGACAGTGATCCGGGAGCCGTCGTTGCCGTTGCCGACAACCACCCCGGGCAGCCACCGCTCAACCGTGTCGTCAAGGGTGAGCTGCCCCTCGCCGACGAGTTGGAGGAGCACCGTGGCGGTGAATACCTTGGTCGCGCTGCCGATTCGGAACCGGTCGCCTGTCTCTACCGGCGTGCCCGCGGCGGTATCCGAGAGTCCGGCCGTGGCCTGCTCGCGCGCGTTCCGTCCGGCCAATTCGGCCAGCACCCCGACCGTCCCGGTCCGCTGCACCGAGTCCACCTGAGCACGCAGCCCTCCCGCCCCGAACGCCTCCGCCGGGCCCGAGGCCAACACGACTCCGGCCAGCACGGTGGCGGCCGACAGGGCGGCGGTTCGGCGGCAGGTCCGTACACGCATACCGAGTATCCCTCTGCGTCGGGGCATGATTCACCACGCTAGGACTCCCGTCCCGCCCCCACGATGGGGCTGACCCGCCGAAGCCCATGGGGCAAACCCCCCGGGTCCCCGCTGGTATGCCGATGACCAGGAACGATACGAAGGGTCACAGGGAATCTCCGTGCTTCGACGCGGGATCTCGACGCGACGCAAGCTGACTTTCAGCAGGTCAGCGAATTCCGTCGGTGGCCCTCTGGGACATCGCGGCCCAACAGCTGCACGAGGCCGCCGACGAGTGCGTACGGCGAGGCCGCCTCCTCACTCCGCCCCGCAACCCCAAGGACGACAGCCGCAACAAGACCATCACCGTGACCGAAGACCTCGCCCGGCTCAGCGCCAACCCCGCCCACCTGACCAAGGCCTGCGCCCTGCTCACCACGACGGTGGAAGCGCCCGCCGTCGTCTCCACACCGCCCGATGCCCGCCTCGCCCGCCTCGCCCGCATCACCGCAGGCACCGACCTCGACACCCCAGCCCGCCTCCTGGAGCGCAACTACCAGCACCACCGGGTCGCCGCGCTGCTCGCCCTCGCCGGCAACCCCCACACCCCGCACACCGCGGTCACCGGCACGCTCCCCGCGCTGCACCCGCTCGAACTCGCCTGAATCTGCCACCAGGACGACCTCCCCAACTGGCTGCGCACGGCCGCAGCCTCCCTCGCCCCGGCCGACGAAACCCAGGCCGTGCTCCGGCTGCTCACCGACGACGAACTCGATCAGCAGCCCGACCCGGCCGCCGTACTGCAGTCCTGGCTGGACGCCCCCGAGAGGGAGGGCGTGTGGACGGACCAGAAGGTTTACCGGGCTGTCCTCAACTCCCGTCACCACACTGTCGATCACCTGCGCCAGCTGCCCGCCGACGAAGTCCTCACCCACAGCAAACCCCACCTCGCCCTGCCCCACCTGCTCACCCAGTGCGCCACCGAGCCGGCACGCTGGAACACCCTGCTCACGGTCCTCGACTACGGCCCCACCGACAAGAAGATCACGTTCGGAGAGCTCCTCGACAGCGTCCAGAGCGCCTGCCCCACCCAACCACGCACGGCTTGACGGAGCATCAACGCCACCGAACGCGACGCGCTCGCCCAGCAGCTCGCCGACTGCCCGACCTGCCGATCACCGTCACCCTCGCCCTCGCCCGGTGAGACAGGTCCAGCTCGTCGCTACGGGGGGAAGCGCCGGGCCGGATGGCGCCACGGTCTCATACCGTCGCCCGGGCGCGCCGCCTCCGGCGGTAAGTTGCGCGTGCACCAGGCGAGTGGTAAGTCGATCGCCTGGCGCGGTGTCTCAGCCGAGGCCGAGGCGGCTGAGTGCGGTGGTTCAGTCGGTGATGATGGCCTTCTGCGCGGCGGCGAGGGCGACCTGAATAAATCCTAGCCAAGGGTGTACCTGTTGAACGATGTTCCAGATCTTGGGCCCATGCCCCAGCGGGTCACGATCAGTGCCGAACAGGCAGGGCGGCTCGTGGCCGAACAGTTCCCGCAATGGGCCGCACTGCCTGTGGTGGCTGTGGAGAACGGCGGCTGGGACAACCGGACCTTCCACTTGGGCGACAACATGTTGCTCCGCCTGCCCAGCGCGGAGGAGTACGCCTTGGCCGTGGAGAAGGAGCACCGTTGGCTACCCGAGCTGGCACCCGCTCTCCCGCTGCCGATCCCGGTGCCGCTGGCGAAGGGGAGCCCTGGTGCGACCTACCCGTTCGCGTGGTCGGTCTACGGGTGGATCGACGGCACGCCCGCGACGTTCGAGTCCGTTGTCGATCCGATCCGCTTCGCCGAGGGGCTGGCCAGCTTCATCGCCGCGTTGCAGAGCATCGATGCCTCGGAGGGGCCACAGCCTGGCAAGCACAACTGGTTTCGTGGAGCAACGCTGCGGACCTACGAGGCGCAGGTGCTCGGTGCGCTGGACGAGCTGCGCGGCCACATCGACGTCGCGCCGGCACGCGAGTTGTGGGCTCAGGCGCTCGAGTCGCAGTGGGACGGGGCCGATGTCTGGTTCCACGGCGACCTTGCCCAGGGAAACCTGCTCCTTGAGGGCGGACAGCTCGCCGCCGTCATTGACTTCGGTACGTGTGGTGTGGGGGACCCCGCTTGCGACCTCGCGATCGCGTGGACCTTGCTCTCTGCCGACGGCCGCGGCTTGTTCCGGAAGCGGCTCGGCGTCGACGATTCGACGTGGGTGCGCGGACGCGGCTGGGCGCTGTGGAAGACGCTCGTCTCGTGTGCCAACAGCCTCGGCGAGGTCGGCGCTGACGCCCGTAACGCGCGACGCGTGCTCTCAGAGATCCTTGCTGATCGAGGCTGCAACCAGCCCCGCGGCACCCGGTGTTCGTGATCGGACAACTCCAGCGGCAACGGCTTCGGACCAGGCACCGCCCCACTCAACAACCGCAAGCGAACTAACGACTCAGGACACTGGACGAGTAGTTCCGAAGACCTGTCGGGTTGCTGGTTCTGGCGCAGGACGATGGGAGGGTGTCGAGGTCTTCTCCGGCCGAGGCGCGGCGGCGTCAGCCAAATGCAGGGCTCGTGAGGTCAAGCATCAGCCGGTTTCCCCAGTCGTTGGTGAAGACGGCGCTCATGCCCTCGTAGCGCACGCTGAGGAATGGGTTGGAGTGGAACATCACGGCGACCCACTGCAACGAGCGGTCGGCGTGGAGACGCGCGAGGTAGCCGATGTTGCCCATCCCGCCGCCCCCGCCGGACATCCACACTGATCCGTCTGGTAGCGGGCTCTCGAAATAGGTGTCCACTCCGTCGATACCGTGCTTCTCAATGGCCTGGGCCACATCGAACGGTTCTCCGATACGGAAGGGAATCGGCTGGCCGGCATCTGGGTGGTACGCCCCCGGACCGTCAACATGCAGCTCCAAGCCAGAGTCGTCTGGCCGGTACAGCCCGTCACGGAGCGGCATCTCGCCGGCCTTCCAGAGTCCCTCGACGATTCCCATGGCCCGTCCCACCGTCAACCACTACGAGTCAGTTCCGAAGACTGGCTGCGCACAAGTACAGAAGGGTGTCCAAGATCCGGTTGTGATGACCGATCTGAACACCCTCTTGACCGCACTGTACGTGAAGATCGACGACGAGATCAGAGGAACGCGGTGGATGGGACGCCCACCTCTGCTCAGCGACTCCGAACTCGTGTGCCTCGCGGTGGCGCAGGCGCTCCTCGGCTACCACTCCGAGGCCCGCTGGCTGCGCTACGCCTGCAAGCAACTGTGCGGCACGTTCCCGTACCTGCCTCAGCGCGTGGGCTACAACAAACGCCTGCGTGCGGCATTGCCACTGGTCAAGCGTTTGGTCCGGGAGCTGGCCATGGACAGCGACTTCTGGACGGACACGGTGTGGGTCACCGATTCGACCCCGGTGCCGTGCGGCATGTCGCGCCCGACCGTCCAGCGTTCGGACCTTGCGGGCTGGGCCGGCTATGGCTACTGCGCGTCCCACTCCCGCTTCTTCTGGGGCCTGCGTCCGTACCTGGTGTGCATGCCGATCATGTGGGCGCTGGCCAACCCGAAGATCGGCGAGCGCGAGGTCCTGGCGGCGATGTTCGACATCGACGCCGAGCTGGTCGCCGAGCGCGAGGGCGTCCTGCTCATCTCGGACAAGGGTTTCGCCTCAAAACCGCTCGTGAACGAGTTCACCGAGCTTGGAGCAGAACTCCTGCGGCCCTCGCTCAAGCACGGGAAGAAGCGCTACGGCGAGCCGATGCTCAGGAAGGTCCGTCAGCTGATCGAGTCGGTCAACGTCACCCTCAAAGGGCAGCTCGACCTGGAACGACACGGCGGGCGGACCTTCGAGGGCGTCGCGATGCGGGTCGCCCAACGCGTCCTGGCGATGGCCGCCGGTATCTGGCACAACAACCGGATCGGCGCGCCAGTCACCCGCTCGCTGATCGCCTACGACCACGGATCACATTGGATCTACTCGTCCAGGAGAGGGGATCTCCCGGGAGACCGCAAGGTTCAGGCGGCGGCGCCGAGTTCGGCGCGAGTGCGGTGGATGAACTCGCGGACGGCCGGTTCGCGCCGCCAGGGGACGAGGGTGGCGTTGAACTCGCGCACGTAGTCCTTGGCCTGGGAGGACTGGACGCGGGCGAGGATGTCGACGGACCGGTCGCCGAGTGCGAGGCCTTGGTCGAGGTCTCGGGCCTGAAGGTGGGCGGTTGCGACGATGGCGAGCCGCATGCCGACGGAGCGGGTGAATACGCCGGTCGGCATCGCTGCGGCCTGTTTGTTCCAGCCGAGGGCGGCCTTGGGGTTCTTCAGGTACCGGAAGACTTCGGCAGCGTCCGCCGAGAGGCGGGCGTGGTGACAGAAGTCGATCCACGCGGATTCGTCGCCGGTGTCGTCCTTCGCGTGATCCAGGAGATCCTCGGAGGCTTTCAGGGCCTGGGAGGCGGCCCGGGGGCTGTTCTCGCGTGCGTGCGCGCGGGCTTCGATGAGCTTGGTGAACGCCAGTACGCGTGGCACGGCCCGTCCCCTGGCCCGTTCGAAGGCACCCTGGGCCATGTCCACGGCCTCGGACGCGAAGCCGCGCGTGAGCGACTGCATGGCCATGGTGGTCAGCACGTAGCAGCCCAGCTGCACGTCTCCGCCCGCGCGGGCGAGGCGGCGTGCCTGGATGAAGTGCCGCTGGGCGGCATCGTGCCGGCCGACGTCGAAAGCCGTCCAACCGGCCATTGTCTAGATCTCTGGGCACAACACCCAGGTGAACGCACTATGCAGCTGCCAGGAACGTAGGGCACGCCGATGCGATGGACTACTGGAAACGGACGTTGGTCATCCGCAGGTGAACAACGGGGTCAACGCCGACTCGTGGCTGGGGTCTCGTCCAACTGGGGCCTTCGGCCGTACAGCGCCACGAGGTGGCGGGCCAGGGCGAGTACGGCGAGCAACGCCACAAGCGCACACACGCCCCGCCACCCGGCCTGGCCGTAGGCGCGTACGCCGAGCCAGGAACCCGCGCTGCCGCCCAGGTAGGCGCAGGTCATGTAGGCGGTGTTGAGCCTGCTGCGGGCGTCGGGGCGCAGGGCGAAGACCCGGGCCTGGTTGGCGACCATGCCGGACTGCATTGCGACGTCGAGTAGCAGCGTGCCGAGAATCAGGGCGGTCAGACCCAGTGCTCCGCCCCGGGCCCCCGCGGTGAGGACTGCGGCTGAGACCAGGATCCCGAGCATGCAGACGAGGTTCACCGGATCGGGCCCCCTGCGGTCCACCAGGCGTCCGGCGAACGGAGTCCACAGCATGGTCGCCGCGCCGACCAGGGCAAGCATCCCCACCGCCTGGGCGCCCAGACCGTAGGCCGGGCCGGTAAGAAGGAACGCCAGACAGGTCCAGACGGCCGAGAACCCGGCGAAGACCGTTGCCTGGTAGAGGCAGGAGCGGCGCAGATCCGGCTCGGTGCGGAGCAGGCGCAGAGACTCAGCCAGGAGTGCCGGGTACGGCTGGCGCGACGGCGGAGTCATGTCCGGCAGCGTGTAGGCCAGGACGGTCGCGAGGAGCAGGACCAGGACTGAGGCCACCAAGTACGGGGCGCGCCACCCCAACCATTCGCCGAGCGTCCCGCTGAAGGTGCGGGCCAGCAGCATGCCGCCGATTGACCCACTCAGCAAGGTGCCCATCACCGCTCCGCGGCGGTCGGCGGCCACCAGCCCGGCCGCCAGCGGAGCAACGACTTGGGCGGCCACGGTGGTGACGCCGACAAGCGCGCTGGCAGCGACGAGGGGCGGCAGGGCCGGAGCGCAGCCTGCGGCGAGCAGGCCCACGCCTGTAACGGCGAGCAGGGTGACGAGGAAGGAACGGTAGGGAAGCCGGTCGCCGAGCGGCACCAGCAGAAAGATCCCGGCCGTGTAGCCGACCTGGGTGGTGGTCACCACCAGGGCGGCGGAATCGGGCGACTCGCGCAGTCCGGCGGCGACCAGCGGGCTGATCGCCTGCGGGAAGTAGATGTTGCCCACGCCGACGGCGCAGGTTACGGCCAGGATCAGGGCCAACCGGCGGCTCATCTTCAGTCCACCGGCCCGCCTGCGACGTAGACGACCTGGCCGGAGACGAACCCCGCCCCGGGACTCGCGAGGAAGGACGCGGTATGCGCGATGTCCTCCGGTTGGCCGACCCGGCCGACCGGTATGGACTGCGCGGCGAGGCGTTGGTGCTCTTCGAAGGCGCGGCCTCGTCGCCGGGCGGAGGTCCGGGTCATGTCGCTCACGATGAAGCCGGGGGCGATGGCGTTGGCGGTAACGCCTTGTCGTCCGAGTTGGAGGGCGAGCGTCTTGGTGAAGCCGATGAGACCGGCCTTTGCACTGGCGTAGTCGGCGCGACCGGAATCGCCGAGCGCAGAGATGCTCGACATGTTGATGATCCGGCCCCAGCCGGCCGCCATCATGTGCGGGCTCACGGCCCGTGTGAGGAAGAACGCCCCCCGCAGGCTGACCCCCGTGACCGCGTCCCACTGCTGCGTGGTCATCTCCGCGACGCCGACGTCAGGGCCGCCGATGCCGGCGTTGTTGACCAGCACGGTCGGTGACCCCAACTCGGCTGCGATCTGGGCGACGGCAGCAGTCACAGCCGTCTCGTCAGCGACGTCGGCGGCGACCGCTACCGCTGTCCCGCCGTTGCTCGTGATGGCTTTCACGGTACCGGCGCACTCTGCCTCGTAAAGATCGACCACTCCGACTGCCAAACCGTCTCGCGCAAGTCGCTTGGCCACAGCGGCGCCGATGCCGCGTGCCGCTCCGGTGACGATCGCTACGCGCTGGGCATGAGCTGTATGTGTCATGCGTGGAAGTTCACGGCACCCCCACTCCGCTGCCAATCGATGTAGCTTATGGCTTAATGATCAGCTTTGAGCTCGGCGTCGAGGACCTCGCGGACACGCGGTTCGCCGTCTCGCCCCTGCACGAGACCGTGCTCAGCCTGCGGGTGCTGCGCGAGCCGGGACTGTCCGCGCTGCACCTCCCGTGGCGCAGGTCCGTACTCGGCAGACTCAGCGCGCTCGACACCGACCTGCTGATGTCCCTGGTCGCGGCGAGGCGCACCCTTCCCGACTTCCTGACGCCGCGGCCTGCAAGCTTCGCCCCTGCCTTCGAAGAAGAACTGGCCGTCGTCCGCCAGACCTCCCCCGATCTGGTCCGCCGCGATCTGCTGGCCACGCACGCGCCGGACTGGCTCCCCAGTGCTCTGCACGCTGCCACCACTACCGACAACGCGCCCGTCGTCAGACTCCGCGACGCCCTCTGCGAGCTCCTGCGGCAGTACTGGGAGGCCGCCATCAAGCCGATGTGGCCGCAAATACAGCTGCTGCTGGAAGCCGACATGACCTACCGTGCGCGGCAACTGGCCATGGGAGGCGCCCGCCTGCTGTTCGCCGACATGCATCCGAATCTGCGATGGCACAACGGCGTGCTATACATCGGCCAGATGATCGGCGGGCACCGCGTCGCGGCGTCCGGCCGAGGGCTGCTACTCGTACCGTCCGTGTTCGCTCACAAGCCCGCGCCTCCTGTCAGCCCGGAGGAACCACCGATGCTGGCCTACCCCAGTCGCGGAGTGGCGACGCTCTGGGTCCCGGCGCCCATCGCTGACGCGACTGCTCTCGTGTCCCTTCTGGGTGCGCCCAGATCGAGGCTGCTCAGCCTCCTCGATGAGCCGCTGCCCACAGTCGAGATCGCCCGCCGCCTCAGGGTCACCCCGAGCGCCGTGTCCCAGCACTTGCGCGTGCTCTACGCCACCGGCCTCGTCACCCGGGCTCGTGCCGGACGGCAGGTCCTATACCGCCGCAGCCCCCTCGGCGACCAGCTGACCGGCCAGCGTCAGTCCCGCTGAGCCCGATGAAGCGAGGACCAGCTGTTCGCTGATCCGTCAGCCCACCTCGGCGTATGTGGCGCGTGTTCGGCGGTCGTCAGGAGCGGTTCTCGTCACGGATCATGCGACGCAGGCTGGTGCGGGTGGCTGCGAGGTCGTTCTCCAACGATGCGATCCGAGACGTGAGTTGTTCTGCTTCGGCGCGCATTTGGGTCGCGGAGCGTTCGAGTCGACGGTTTGCTTCGGTGAGTTCGGCGATGCGCTCTGTCAGCCGGCGGTTGCTGACTTGGTCGAGTTGCAGGTCTACGGTCCTGCTCCCGCGCCCCGGGATTCCGGACGCGTCAGCGGCAACCTCCACCGGCCGAAGCGATACCACCGCGGACTGCAACGAGTCTTCTACACATCCGCTCTCATCAGCATCCGCAGCTGCGCGGAATCCCGCCGGTTCTACGATCGCAAGAGAGCGGAAGGAAAGCGGCACACCCAAGCCGTGCCGGCCCTCGCTCGCCGCCGCGTCAACGTCCTGTGGGCGCTTCTGCCTGACAGACGGTGCTACGAAGCCCTACCACCCGTCACCACAGCGGCTTGACAACAACATTGGGAAGTGTCCTACATGGTCTGAATCGGTGACCAGGTCAGGCGCGGCCGCGCGGTCGACGTCGGAAGGTGCCGTCCGGCGTGTGAAGTGGAATCGCCAGGCGCGTGCTCCGTCGGCCTGGGGCCGGCCCTCCATGCTCTCCACCTCCCATGGACGAGACGTGACGGGCGTCGCGGCCACGTGCCGCAGCGGCCGCTCAGAGGTGGCCGTCCAGGAACTTCCGTACCTCGGTGATGGTCATGAGCCCCGTGCCGTTCGCCACCGCCTCTCCCTCCTTCAGCAGGACGTAGGACGGGGCTCCGGTGATCCCGTATCGCTCGGTCGCAGCCGGACAACGCGTGATGTCGGCGCGGACGGCCATCAGGCGGCCCGCGTAGTCGTCGGCGATGCCACCCACGACGAGGTCCATCACCCGGCAGGGCTCGATTGCCTTGGGCCATGTCCCGGTGAAGTATGCGAGGACCGGAACTCCGCTCATCTTGAGGATGAAATTGAACTCCGCGTCCTCACGGGGTCGGTGAAGCCGCTTCGCCATGGGAGCTCCTGACCTCGCATTCCGTCATTCCATCCCCATCATCCCCCGCGCGGTGTGCCAGGCCGGCTCGGTCGGTCCTCCGGTTGACCTGTCGGAAGGGAGGCACGAGGCCGTCGCAGAACCACGATGGTCCCCGGCGCGAGCGGCCCGCCCCCCGTTCCTGGTGACCCGGCCCGGCCGCCCCGCCGGTCCCCCGGCTGCAGCCCGCCGCGCGCCCGTGGGTCAGCTCGTGCCAGGGAAGCGCCCTCCACGACGACAAGAAAGCTGTTTTCCAGGGCATAGCGGAACAGAACACTGATCAGATGCTCGATGAGCGCGTCGACGAGCGGGCCGCTGCGCATCGTCCACCGGATCCAGTCCAGCCGTATCCGCCACCGCGCTTCTCAGAGACAGCGCCCCCGACGGGCTTCGCGAGGCCTTGTCCGGTCTTCACCTCAACCCCAGCTCTCAGCCGGCTGAGACCGCTCGCCCCCGGGCCGCATGAGCCAGCTGATGGCACGAGGACGAGGCACGATTCCTGGACCGCTCGCGGACGCGCTCGTGGACGGTCGAAGTACGCGTCAGCTGCTCCGAAGACCGACCGCCAGCGTCAGTTCAAGGACCCGGTGTGGCGATGCGAGATCCGGAAACAGCTCCCTCAGTTGCGACATCCGGTACCGGACCGTCTGGGGATGGACGAACAACGCCGCCGCCACCTCATCCCGCCTGCCCTGGTGCAGCAGCCACTCCCGCAACGTCTCCTCCAGCCGCCGCGCGGTCGCGACAGGTAAGGTCCGCAACGGTGCGAGGGCTCGGGCACGCAGGTCCGCAAACGCGTCCGCGTCGGCGCTCAGCACCAGCTCGGGCAGGTGGTCCTCGGTGTCGCGGATATCGGAGGAGAGGGAGCGCGCGCGTACGGCTCGGGCGTACGAGGCGGACGCACGAGTCCATGGCCGGGCCGGGCCGACCACGGCGGTGCGGTCGGTCAGCTGCCGCAGGAGATGCGACCGGTCGGCATCGGGGACGAGCAGCACACCGGCGGCGTCCGGCAGATCGTCGAGGACGAGGGTGCTCGGGTCGAGCGCGCGGTAGGCGGGCCGGGCCTGGGCTGCGGGCAGCAGGACCGTGGTCAGCGAAACCGGAGGCTGCCACCCGGCCCGTTGAGCAGAGGCCAGCAGCACGTCCGGGCTCGCGCCGGCGAGGAGGTCGCGGGCCAGGTGTTCCAGGTGGCGCTCGTGGTCCCGGCCCCGGGCGGTCAGTTCGTCGGCGTGGCCCGCGGCGCTCGCGGCGGAGAGCTCGTCGATGTAGGCGAAGGTCAGCTCGGCGAACTTGGCGACCTCGGCGGCGGGCAGACCCGCGGGTACGGCACCCGCCGCCAGGCATCG
>NZ_JAWOAI010000210.1:0-15962 GCF_033194735.1 Streptomyces sp. W16 | reverse complement strand
CACCGTCGCGCTGCGGGACGGCTGGCGCTTCGCGCTGGTCAACCCGGGCGGAATCACCGACCCGACCGGCGCCTACGCGAACGCCGCCGCACCGGACTACGACGACTCGGCCTGGCGCGAGGTCGCGGTCCCCCACGACTGGAGCATCGAGCAGACCCCCACTACGGCGAACGGCACCACCAGCGGCACCGGCTTCTTCCCCGGCGGCCTCGGCTGGTACCGGATCGCCTTCACCCTGCCGCCGGCCTTCGCGGGCAAGCGGATCTCGGTGGAGTTCGACGGCGTCTACATGGACTCCTACGTCCACTGCAACGGCACCCAGGTCGGCCAACACCCGTACGGATACACGGGGTTCGCCTTCGACCTCACCGGCCTGGTGCACACCGACGGCAGCACGGAGAACGTCGTCGCGGTCAAGGTGCAGAACCAACTGCCCAGCAGCCGCTGGTACTCGGGCAGCGGCATCTACCGCGAGGCCCGGCTGGTGATCACCGAGCCGGTGCACGTCGAACGCTGGGGGACGTATGTCACGACCCCGGACATCACCGCCGAGCGGGCCGTCGTCCGCGTACGGACGTCCGTGCTGAACGAGTCGGGCGCCGCGAGCGAGGTCGAGATCGGATCGCGGGTCGTCGACCCCGGCGGCCGGACCGTGGCCCGCGCCACCTCCACGGTGAATGTCGTCGACCGCGGTACCGAGACCCATGAACTCACCGTCCCCGAGCCCGAGTTGTGGGACATCGAGACCCCGGAGCACCGCTACACCCTGGAGACCGAACTGCGCGTGGACGGCAAGCCGGTCGACACGTACCGCACGACCTTCGGCATCCGTGACTACCGCTTCGACCCCGACGAGGGCTTCTTCCTCAACGGAACCCACACCAAGATCAAGGGAGTCGATCTCCACCACGACCAGGGCGCCCTCGGCTCCGCGATCAGCCTCGACGCCGTGCGCAGGCAGTTGAGCATCATGAAGTCGATGGGCGGCAACGCCTTCCGCACCTCCCACAACCCGCCCTCGCCGCAAATCGTCGAGGCCTGCGAGGAGTTGGGCATCGTGATGATGGTCGAGGCCTTCGACTGCTGGCACACCGGCAAGACGACCTACGACTACCACCGGTTCTTCGACGACTGGTGCGAGTCGGACGCCACCGAGATGGTGCTCGCCGCCCGCAACTCGCCCGCCGTGGTGCTGTGGTCCATCGGCAACGAGATCCCCGACTCGACCTCCACCGCCGGCCTCGCCATGGCCGACCGCATCATCGGCGCCGTCAAGGCGGCCGACGACAGCCGGCCCGTGGTCATCGGCTCCGACAAGTACCACTCCGTACCGGCCAAGGGCTCCGCGGCCGACCTCATGCTCGCCAAGCTGGACGGGCTGGGTCTGAACTACAACACCGCCAAGTCCGTCGACGCCCTGCACGCCGCCTATCCGCACCTGTTCCTCTTCGAGTCGGAGTCCTCCTCCGAGACCTCGGCCCGGTCCACCTACCAGGAACCCGAACACCTCAACACCGGCGAGAACTTCACCCCGGGCAGACGCGCGACCTCGTCCTACGACAACAACCTCTCGTCCTGGACGATGAGCGGCGAGTACGGGCACAAGAAGGACCGCGACCGGAAGTGGTTCGCGGGCCAGTTCCTGTGGTCCGGCATCGACTACATCGGGGAGCCCACGCCGTACAACGTGTTCCCGGTCAAGGCGTCCTTCTTCGGCGCGGTCGACACGGCCGGCTTCCCCAAGGACATGTACCACCTCTTCCGCAGCCAGTGGGTCGACGAGCCCATGGTCCATCTGGTGCCGATGACCTGGAACCACGAGCCGGGCGACACGGTCGAGGTCTGGGCCTACGCCAACGTCGACACCGTCGAGCTGTTCCTCAACGGAAAGTCCCTGGGGACCCGGACGTTCGACACCAAGAAGACCACCGACGGCCGCACCTACCTGGAGACCACCGAGGCCACCGGCGACGACAAGACCTTCACCACCGGTCCCTACCCGGGCAGTTACACAAGCCCGAACGGCAGCGCGGGCAAACTACATCTCGGCTGGAAAGTGCCGTACGAGCCGGGCGAGTTGAAGGCGGTGGCGAGCAGCGGCGGCAGGAGGGTGGCGACGGACGTGCTGCGCACCGCGGGCGCCGCGCATGCCGTGCGTCTTACGGCCGACCGCAAGTCCCTTGCCGCCGACGGCCGTTCACTGGTCTTCGTGACCGCGGAGGTCGTCGACGCCCATGGTGTCGTGCTGCCGGACGCCGAGGACCTGATCGCCTTCGAGGTGCGGGGCGGTTCCCTGGCCGGGCTGGACAACGGGCGGGAGGAGAGCGCCGAGCGCTACCAGGCGAGCACCCGAACCGCCTTCCACGGCAAGGCGCTTGCGATCGTCCGGTCCGGCACGCGGGCGGGCGCGCTGAAGGTGACGGCGCGTGCGGAAGGCCTGCGGACCGGCACGGTGACCGTCCGCACGACACCCGCCCGGGACGTGGCCGCGACACCGGCACCGCATTTCGAGGCCGACCACCCGGCACCCCCGAACTACCCTGCGGCGGAAGCCAGTTACTCGGGCCGCCCCGACACCCTCCCGGCCGCCGTGCTCGACGGCGACCCGGCCACCGGCTGGTCCAACGCCTTCGCCAAGTCGGCCACGGCCCTGCTGCCCGCCTTCAGCGGCGCCCGCGAGAAGGACTGGGTGTCGGTGGCCTGGGGGAGGGCGCGGTCCTTCGACCGGGTGGAGGTGTCGTTCACCGTGGACGCGACACACAGTCTGCCCGCGGCGCTGGTGGTCGCGGTGTGGGACGGCGGTGGGTGGGTGCCGGTCGCGGGGACGGCCGTCGACTGGGCCACGGCCTCGGACAGCCCGACCGTCGTCACCTTCGACGCCGTGCGCGGCTCCCGGCTGCGGCTGACCCTGACGAGCGGCCGGCCGGGGGTGGCCCAAGGAGCGGTGCGGATCAGCAAGTTGGAGGCTCCCGCCGGATAGCGGGCAGGCACCCGCTCGCGGTCCGGACAGGAATCTGGCCTGTCCGGACCGTTGACGGGATGTCATGTCTCGAACAGCATGGCCAGCGTCCCATGCATCTGGGAGCGCTCCCACCGTGTGTCTGGAGTGTGCCCCTGCCTCTCCGAGGAGCCCAGACATGAAACGACGCAGAACGACCCTGCTCGCCGCCACGGCCCTCCTCGCGGCGGCCCTCACCGCCCTGCCGGCGGGCCCGGCCGGAGCCGACGAGGTCGAGCAGGTCAGGAACGGCACCTTCGACACCACCACCGAACCCTGGTGGACGACGAGCAACGTCACCCCGGGCCTGTCCGACGGACAGCTCTGCGCGGACGTGCCCGGCGGCACGACCAACCGCTGGGACGCCGCCGTCGGTCAGAACGACATCACGCTGGTCAAGGGCGAGTCGTACAAGTTCGCCTTCACGGCGTCGGGTTCGCCCGAGGGGCACGTGGTGCGGGCGATCGTCGGGTTGTCCGTGTCGCCGTACGACACCTACTACGAGATCAGTCCCGAGCTGAGCGCATTGGGCAACTCCTATGCGTACACGTTCACTTCACCCGTCGACACCACACAGGGGCAGGTCGCCTTCCAAGTCGGCGGGAGTGCGGAGGGCTGGCGCTTCTGCATGGACGACGTGTCCTTGCTGGGTGGGGTGCCGCCGGAGGTGTACGAGCCGGACACTGGGCCGCGGGTGCGGGTGAACCAGGTCGCCTATCTGCCGGGCGGGCCGAAGAACGCGACGCTGGTGACCGCGTCGACGGCCGCGCTGCCCTGGGAGTTGAAGAGCGCGACGGGTGCGTTGGTCGCGCACGGCCGGACCGTGCCGCGTGGCACCGACGTGGCGTCCGGGCAGAACGTGCAGTCCATCGACTTCGGTTCGTACCGTGGGCACGGCGAGGGCTTCACGCTGGTGGCGGACGGCGAGACGAGCCGGCCCTTCGACATCGGGACCGCCGCCTACGAGCGGTTGCGGCTCGATTCGTTGAAGTACTACTACACGCAGCGCAGCGGCATCGCGATACGCGACGACCTGCGCCCCGGCTACGCCCGCCCGGCCGGTCACCTGAACGCCGCCCCCAACCAGGGCGACGCGAACGTGCCCTGTCAACCCGGCCTGTGCGACTACACACTTGACGTGACGGGCGGCTGGTACGACGCGGGGGACCACGGCAAGTACGTCATCAACGGCGGTATCTCCACCTGGGAGTTGCTGAGCACCTACGAGCGCTCACTGCTGGCCCGCACCGGTCAGCCGGCGAAGCTGCGCGACGGGACGCTCGCCATCCCGGAGAGCGGCAACAAGGTGCCGGACGTGCTCGACGAGGCGCGCTGGGAGCTGGAGTTCCTGCTGAAGATGCAGGTGCCGGACGGTCAGCCGCTGGCCGGAATGGCGCACGACAAGGTCCACGACGAACAGTGGACCGGGCTCCCACTGCTTCCGAGCCAGGACCCGCAGAAGCGCGAACTGCACGCGCCGACCACACAGGCGACGCTGAACCTGGCGGCCACGGCGGCGCAGGCGGCCCGCCTGTACCGGCCCTACGACCGGGAGTTCGCCGCGAAGGCGCTGAAGGCGGCGCGGAAGGCCTGGGCGGCGGCGCTCGCACACCCCACGGTCTACCCGGACCCGAACGACGGCACCGGCGGCGGCGCCTACCCCGACGACAACGCCACCGACGAGTTCTACTGGGCGGCGGCCGAGCTGTATCTCACCACGGGAGAACGGCAGTTCGCCGACCACGTCGTCAACTCGCCCCTCAACACCGCCGACATCTTCGGCAGCCTCGGTTTCGACTGGGCGCGGACGGCGGCCCTCGGCCGACTCGACCTCGCGACCGTCCCCAGCCGGCTGCCCGGCCGGGACACGCTCCGCCGGTCGGTGATCGAGGGCGCGGACACCTACCTGGCCACGCTACGGAGCCAGCCCTACGGCATGCCGTACGCACCGCCCGGCAACCTCTACGACTGGGGCTCCAACAGCCAGATCCTCAACAACGCGCATGTCATCGCCACCGCGTACGACCTCACCGGCGCCGCGAAATACCGCGACGGCGCGCTCCAGAGCATGGACTACATCCTCGGCCGCAACGCCCTCAACATGTCGTACGTCACCGGCTACGGCGAGGCCAACTCCCACAACCAGCACAGCCGTTGGTACGCACACGAACTCGACCCGAACCTCCCGAACCCACCGAACGGAACCCTGGCGGGCGGCCCCAACTCGTCCATCCAGGATCCCTACGCGCAGAGCAAACTCACCGGCTGCGTGGGCCAGTTCTGCTACATCGACGACATCCAGTCGTGGTCGACCAACGAGACGGCGGTGAACTGGAACGCGGCGTTGGCGTGGATGGCGTCGTTCGCGGCGGATCAGGGGTGATCCACGTATCAGCGGGTTCGCCGAAGTCGCACATCAGGTGTCGTCGGGACTGCTCGCGAGAGCTCCGCCTATCCAGAAGGAGAGTGCCTTTTGGTCTTTGCTCAGTGAGCGTCGTATGGCGTTGACCAACCGCACCTGCGCCTGGGCGGGCGCCCTGCTGGCCTGGGAGAACTCCTCCGGGGTCAACGGGTCGCGCATCGGGTCCCGTGCCGGGTCGCGGGCCGCCAGGTCGAGGAACTGCCCGATGGCCTTGGCGAAGTTGTCGATCTCCACCGCGACAGCCGTAGGGGCGACCAGACTGGCACGGGTCAGGACCGCGCTCCACTCGCTCCAGTCGTAGTCCCAACCCTGTCGGCCGGCGTGGGCGCGGCTGATCACCATCGTGAACTTGGCGTAGTGGCTGATCAGTTCCTGGTAGGCGAGCAGCTGCTTCTCCCGCAGCCACTGCCGGTCCTGGGCCCGGTGCGTGACGATGCCCCCGACCAGGACACCGATCGTGGCGGACAGCGCCCCGGCACCCGTTGTCACCAGTGTGTCCAGCAGTGCCACCTCAAGCCCCGTATTCCCCGTCGCTCGAACATCGGCGGGTCGAACCTACTGGTGACCGACTTCCGGTGACAACGCTCCGGCCCGGCGACCGACCCTAGGGTTCGCGCTCCACGAGTTCCCGCGGGCGCTTGTGCGCGGTCAGGGTGTGGAGTTCGGCCTGGGTGAGCGGCTGGTGCACCTCCACGTACTCGCCGTGCGGCAGTCGCTTGATGACGCCCGTCTCGCGGCCGTGCAACACCAGTTCGGCGTCCCGGAGTTGGAGGCCCAGGCAGATGCGGCGGGCCACGACGAACGCGAGTGCCGGGACGGCGAACACCGCGACCCGCACCATCCACGTCACCGTGTTGATCGACAGGTGGAGGCGCGTCGCCACGATGTCGTTGCCGCCGCCGGCGAGGAGGACCAGGTACAGGCTGATCCAGGCCACCCCGATTCCCGTGCGGTTCGGGCGGTTGCGGGGGCGGTCCAGGAGGTGGTGTTCGCGTTTGTCGCCGGTCCGCCAGGACTCCAGGAACGGATACACGCCGATGAAGACCAGCAGAAGCGGGAAGACCACGATCGGGATCAGCACGCCCAGGACCAACGTGTGGCCCCACAACGTGACTTCCCAGCCCGGCATCACGCGGACCAGGCCCTCCGCGAAGCCCAGGTACCAGTCGGGCTGGGCGCCCGTGGAGACCTGGTCGGCGCGGTAAGGGCCGTAGGACCAGACGGGGTTGATGGACGCCACCGCCGCGAGGAGGGTGAGCGCGCCGAAGACCAGGAAGAAGAAGCCGCCCGCCTTCGCCAGGTACACCGGCATGAACGGGGAGCCCACCACGTTGCGTTCGGTGCGGCCGGGGCCCGCGAACTGGGTGTGCTTGTGGTAGACGACCAGGATGAGGTGGACGACGACAAGTGCCGCCATGACGCCGGGGATCAGCAGGACGTGGAGCGAGTAGAAGCGGGACACGATGTCGTGGCCGGGGTACTCGCCGCCGAACAGGAACATCGACAGGTACGTCCCGACGACCGGGACCGAGAGCAGCGCGCCGTCCACGAAGCGCATGCCCGTGCCCGACAGGAGGTCGTCCGGGAGCGAGTAGCCGAAGAGGCCCTCGAACAGGCCGAGGAACAACAGGGTCCAGCCGAACAACCAGTTGAGCTCGCGCGGCTTGCGGAACGAGCCCGTGAAGAAGTGCCGCATCATGTGCGTCAGCATCGCGGCGATGAACACCAGCGCCGCCCAGTGATGCAACTGCCGGACCAGCAGCCCGCCGCGCACGTCGAAGCTGAGGTGCAGCGTGGAGGCGTAGGCGTCGGACATCCGGATGCCGTTCAGGGGGACGTAACTCCCGTGGTACGTCACCTCGTTCATGGAGGGGTGGAAGAAGAGGGTCAGGTACACGCCGGTGAGGATCAGCACCACGAAGCTGTAGAGGCAGATCTCGCCGAGCAGGAACGACCAGTGGTCCGGGAACACCTTGCGCAGATACTGCTTGCCCAGCGAGTAGGTGCCGAGCCGGCCGTCGAACCAGTCGGCGACGCGCTCGCCCCGCGAGGAGTCGGGAGGAGTGGTCACTCGTCCTCCTCGTCCTTGTGGACGTGCGTGAGCTTTTCCGGGTTGGTCACGATGTAGACCCCGGACACCTGGTCGCCCTCGGGCGTGAGGTCCATGACCATCACCGCGTACGGCGAGTCGCCGTCGAACAGCACGGCCGCGTCGTCGCCGTTGACGCGCCGGTAGCGCAGCTCCAGGTCCTGCGGACCGCGGCGCCGGGCCGCGAACGAGTTGATGAGGCGGACTGCCTTGTCCCGTCCGTGCACCGGGCGCAGTCCGGCCGGCTTCCGGTTGCCCCCGCTGTCGGTCCACACCGTGACGTCGGGCGCGAGGATCTCCATCAGCGAGGCGATGTCCCCGCCGATCGCGGCCCGCACGAACCGCTCGGTCGCCTCCCGCCGCACCCGTGGATGCGCCTCGTACAACGGCCGTCGCGCGTGCACATGGGCCCGCGCCCGGTGGGCGAGCTGCCGTACGGCGGCCGGGGTGCGGTCGATGATGTCCGCGATCTCGGTGTGGGCGTACCCGAACACCTCGTTGAGGACGAAGACCGCCCGCTCCAGCGGACTCAGCGACTCCAGCACCACCAGCATGGCCAGCGACACGGACTCGGCACGCAGGGCGGGGTCCACGGGGTCACCGTCGGCGGCCTGGTCGACCAGCGGCTCCGGCAACCACGGGCCGACGTACGTCTCGCGGCGGTGGTTGATCGTGGCACGGCGCTGCAGCGCGTGGTTGACGGCGATGCGGACGAGATAGGCGCGCTGGTTGGTGATGGTGTCGAGAGGGGAGCGCCGGGAGCGCGCCGTCCATGACAACCAGGTCTCCTGGAGGACGTCGTCGGTGTCGGCGACGCTGCCCAGCATGTTGTAGACGAGGCCGAACAGCAGCTCCCGATGGTCCACGAAGACAGTGGTCGCCTCATCGGTGACGGCGAACTCAGAGATCTCGGACATGTATGCGCCTCCCCAGTGCGTGCTCACTACTGCGAGGGATGGCGGGGGTCGGAATGTGACAGCAGGCGGCCTGAATGTGACGTACGTCTCGGGAAATTCGAGCCATGTCACATCCGCCGACCGTCCGGCCCTCTTGAACGCGAGTCCCACCCAACTCCTCTGCAAGGAGCCGACATCGTGTTCAAGAAGTGGCACGGCAACCCCTGGGCGATCTTGATAACCCTCTCGCTCGGGTTCTTCATGACCCTCCTCGACCTGACGATCGTGAACATCGCGATCCCCCAACTCGGCCAGGACCTCGACGCGTCCCTGGACGAGATCCTCTGGGTCGTCAACGCCTACACCCTGGCGCTGGCCGTCCTGCTGATCACCGGTGGACGCCTCGGCGACCTGCGCGGCAAACGCAATCTGTTCGCCGCCGGAGTCGCCCTGTTCACCTTGGCCAGCCTCGCCTGCGGGCTCGCTCAGGACCCGGCGCAGCTCATCGGGTTCCGCGCGGTGCAGGGACTGGGCGCGGCGCTGCTCATGCCGCAGACCCTGTCGATCATCACCGAGGTGTTCCCTGCCGACCGGCGCGGTGTCGCGATGGGTATCTGGGGCGCCGTCGCGGGCGTGTCCGGCGCGCTCGGCCCGATCCTCGGCGGGGTGCTGATCACCCATCTGTCCTGGCGGTGGATCTTCTTCGTCAACCTGCCGATCGGCGCACTGGTGCTCGTGCTGACCATGGCGATCATCCCGGGAACCCGGCGCACGGTACGGCGCCGCTTCGACACCCTCGGCGTCACCCTCGCCTCAACTGCCCTGTTCTGCCTGGCCTTTGGACTGACCGAGGGGCAGCGGTACGACTGGAACACCTGGATCTGGAGCCTGTTGGGCGCGGCGGCCGTGTTCTTCGCGGCCTTCCTGCTCCACGAGCGCGGACAGCAGACCGGCGAACCCCTGGTCCCCTTCTCGCTCTTCCGGGACCGGAACTTCACGCTCATCAACTTCGTCGGCGTCACCGTGTCGTTCGGCGTGGTCGGCATGTTCCTGCCCCTGACGATCTATCTCCAGTCCGTGCTCGGCTTCAGCGCCCAGAAGGCGGGCCTGGTCCTGCTGCCCGTCGCCCTCGGCTCGTTCGTCATGGCGGGACCCGCCGGAGCCCTCGCTGACCGGCTCGGCGGCAAGTTCATCCTGATGGGCGGGCTGCTCGCCTGGGCGGGCGGACTGATCTGGGTCGTCGGCGTCGCGGACGTCGGCACGGGCTGGCCGACCATCGCCTTCCCGCTCTTCCTCACCGGCCTCGGCGTCGGCTGCACCTTCGCCCCCATGGCCACCGAGGTCATGCGAGGCGTCCCGCCCCGGCTCGCCGGCGCCGCCTCCGGCGTCACCAACGCGCTGCGCCAGGTCGGTTCGGTGCTCGCCGGTGCCGTCATCGGCGCGGTACTGCAGGCCCAGCTGGCCTCCGCCCTGACCGAACAGGCACAGGCCCGGGCCGGTCAACTCCCCACCGCCTACCGGGAGTCCTTCGTCTCCGCGTTCGCCAAGTCCGAGTCCGACATCGGCGCCGGGCAGCAGGGCGGCGCCCCGTCCGGAGTCCCGCACGACATCGCCGAGCGCATGCGCGCTCTCGGCGGCCAGGTCTTCGGCCACGGCTTCGTCCACGCCATGGGACCCGCCGTGTACGTCGCCGTCGCCGTCCTGCTGACCGGCGCGCTCGCCTGTCTCGCCGTACGACGGCACCAGGGGCCGTCCGCCAACCCGCACGCCCTGCCCGTCTCCGGGCCCGAACTGGAGGAAGCCGCACGATGACCATCGACTTCACGCCCATGTACGCCTCGCACGACGCCTTCCGGCGCGACCTGGAGCGGCTCGCCGACGCGGTCGCGGGCGGCAGGGCACACACCGGCCCGGTCCTCGCCGGGTGGGAGAACTTCAAGCACCAGCTCCACATCCACCACACCGCCGAGGACAGCGACCTGTGGCCGCGGGTCCGGACCCGGGTCGGGGGGCGTCCGCTGGACCTCGGGATGCTGGACGAGATGGAGGCCGAACACGCCCGCATCGACCCGCTGCTGGCCGCCGTGGACACCGCGCTGGCCGACCGGGCCTTCGAACTTCCCGATCTGGTACGGGCGTTGCGGGCGACCCTCGACGATCACCTCAAGCACGAGGAGGACAGTGCGCTGCCCTTGATGGGGGAGGTGCTGACCGACGCGGACTGGGCCGCCTTCACCGGGCGGCTGCGGGAGACCCAGGGGCTGCGCGGGGCCGCGGTGTTCGTGCCGTGGCTCGTCGACGGGGTGTCGGCGGTGGACCGGGAGCGCTTCCTGGGGGCGTTCCCGCCGCCGGTGCGGGTGCTCAACCGGGTCTTCTGGGAGGGGAGTTACCGGCGCAGGGGGCTGTGGTCGACGCGCTAGGCCGTGGACACGGCTTACGTCGCATCGTGGAACACCAGCCCGAGCGCGTGCCGGCGACCGGAGCGTACGGTGCTCACCCCGTGCCGCATCGCTCCGGACGACCAGCCGCGCTTCGTCCGCACCGGACGGTCCCGGGTGGTGAACACCAGCCCGTGGCCCTGCCGCAGTGGGGTCGCGGTGCCCCGGGACTGGGCCCGGGGACGCTGCTCGACCATCAGGAACTCGCCGCCGGTGTAGTCCGCGCCGTACTCGTCCAGGCCGATCACCACCTGGAGCGGGAAGACGAGTTCGCCGAACACATCGCGGTGCAGGGCGTTCCAGTCGCCCTCGCCGTAGCGCAGCAGGATCTGCGCCGAGCGGTCCTGCCCGGCCTCGTGACAGAGTGCCAGCCACTCGTCCAGATCGTCGGGCCAGGGGGCCGGGCGGCCGAGGCGGGCCGCCCAGTCGCGGGCGATCGGCAGCAGGCGCGGGTAGAGCGCGGCGCGCAGTTCGGCCACCGGTGCGGGCAGGTCGTGGGTGAAGTAGCGGTACTCGCCGGAGCCGAAACGGTGCCGGGCCATGTCCACGGTGGTACGGAACAGTTCCGGCTTCTCGTACAGCGCGGCCAGGTCCCGGCACTCGGCGGGCGTCAGCAGGCGTGCCGTCGGCGCGCTGCCGTACAGGTCCAACTCCGCTGCCAGAGCGGGCCAGTTGGTGCGATCCATGATTACTCCCTCGGTATCCCTGCCCGCCGTCAGCCGAGCATCGGCTGCAGCGCGCCCTCAAGCGTCAGCAGCCGCACCTTGCGCTCGACCCCGCCGGCGTAGCCGCGCATCGAACCGTCCGCGCCGATCACCCGGTGGCACGGGCGCACCAGCAGCAGTGGATTGGCGCCGATCGCCGCGCCCACCGCCCGGATCTCGGCGCGCGGCACACCGAGCCGCCCGGCGAGCGCGCCGTACGTCGTCGTGGTGCCGTACGGGATCTCGTCCAGGGCCTGCCACACCCGCTGCTGGAACTCCGTTCCCTCTGCGGCCAGCGGGAGTTCGAAGCCGGTGAGGTGCCCGGCGAAGTAGGCGGACAGCTGCCGGGCGGCCTCGGCGAAGGCCGGGTCGTCGCGGCGCTCACCGGCGCCGATGCCGGGGCGATCCGGGAAGGAGAGGGAGGTGAGGGTGGTGCCGTTGGCCGACTCCTCGCCGGTCAGGAGCAACTGGCCCAGGGGACTGTCGATGCGTGTGAGGATGATGGTCATGCAGACGAGTCTGCTCCGGGGCGGAGGCTGGGTCCGGCGGGATTCGGACATGGTGCTGGAAGCCGGACGGTACCGTCAGGTGTACCCCCTGACCTGGTGGTATTTACGGGTAAGTACCCGAGCGGTACCGTGAGGTCATGCCAGCTCTCAACGTGGAGTTCAGCGATCGCGAGCTAGAGGACCTGCGGCAGATCGCCAAGGAGCGCGGTACGTCGATGAAGGCCCTCGTCCGGGAGGCCGCCGCCGCCGACATCGCCCGGCACCGGGCGCTGCAGGAGGGTGCGGAGGCCTTCCGCCGTTTCTTCGCGACGCACGCCGACGAGTTCGCCGCGGCCTTCCCCGAGGACGAACCGGCGGCCAAGGGCGAGGGGCGGGTCGCCTGACGCATGCCCGTCATCCATATCGACGTGCCGTGGCTCCTCCAGCGCCATGAGGAAGTCCTCCCGGAACAGCCCACCATCAACGACTTCTCGGCACTGGTGGCGGCCGTCGCCCGGCACCGCGTCGACCCGCCCCGCCTCGGTGTCGACTCCGACCCGGCCTGGCGGGCCACCGCCCTGCTGCACACCCTCGCCCTGCTCAAGCCCCTGCCGTCCGCCAACGCCCGCTTCGCCTGCGCCACGGCGGTCGCCTACATGTTCGTCAGCGGCGTCGGCATCGATCCGCCGTACGGCGCCCTCGTCGACCTCGCCCGCGACCTGATGTCCGGGAAGACCGACGTGTACGGCGCGGCGGAACGGCTGCGTTCCTGGCAGATCTGAGCGTCACCGGTCCTCGTGCGCCGGTGACGTCTCCTCGGGCACGCCTTCTCCCGACACGGCGAGGCTGCCCAGCAGGCCCAGCAGTTCCGCGCTGCGGCTGCCCGGCTCGGCGTGGAAGACGACCATGCTCAGGGCGTCCGTGCCGGGGATCTCGAACTTGTTCGACCGCAGCTCGAAGTCGCCGACCAGCGGATGGCTGAGGAGACTGATCCGGCCGGCCATCGGCCGTACCTCGTGCCGGCTCCACAGCAGCCGGAAGCGCTCACTGCGCACGGACAGCTCGCCGACCAGCTCCACCAGCCGCGGATCGTCGACGTCGGGACCGATGTGGCCGCGCAGTGTCGCCACGCCCTCGGCGGTCAACTCCTCCCAGTCGCGGCGCAGTTCGTGCTCGGCCGGGTCGAGGAACACCGCCCGCAACAGGTTCACGCCCGGCACGTAGTTCGGGGACAGCGCCCGGCACAGCGCGTTGGCCGCGAGGCAGTCCGTGAACCGGTTCTGCACGTATGCCGGATGCCCCGACCAGGTGTCCAGCAGTTCGCGGACGCTCGCCGGTACCGCCTCGGGCCTTCTGGTCCGTCTGCGGGACGCGGCCGGCCGTTCCGGCTGCGCCAGGCTCAGCAGATGGGCAGCCGCAGCGGCGTCGAGGCGCAGCACCCGGGCCAGCGCCTCCAGTACCTGCGCCGACGGGTTGCGGTCCCGGCCCTGCTCAAGCCGCAGGTAGTAGTCGGAGCTGATACCGGCCAGCAGGGCGATCTCCTCCCGGCGCAGCCCCGGCACCCGGCGCAGTCCGCCGCCGCTCAGGCCCACGTCCTCGGGCCGGACCCGCTCACGGCGGGCCCGCAGAAACTCGCCGAGCGCGTTCTTGCCGTCCACACCCACCACCGTAGATCCGAATCCCCGCAGGTGGGTGTCCCCGTCACTACCAGGAACATCCGGGTACTGCCTGCTCGGCCGCCACGGGCGCAGAGTCGCCGCCAGGACGCACCACGCCTCACCTACCGAAAGGCGCGCCATCATGGCCGACACCGTCTCCGGCGGCACCCTCACTCCGGCCGAGGGCCTCACCATCACGCGCATGGGATACGGCGCCATGCAACTGGCCGGCCCCCACGTCTTCGGCCCGCCGAAGGACCGCACCGAAGCGGTCGCCGTCCTCCGCGAGGCCGTCGAGCGGGGCATCACCCACATCGACACCAGCGACTTCTACGGCCCGGTCGTCGTCAACGAGATCATCAAGGAGGCCCTCCACCCCTACCCGGACGACCTGCACATCGTGACCAAGGTCGGCGCCCGGCGCGGCCCCGACGGCAGCTGGATCATGTCCCGGCACCCGGAGGACCTCAAGGCGCAGGTCCACGACAACCTCCGCAGCCTCGGGCTCGACGCGCTGGACGTGGTCAATCTCCGCCTCGGCGCTCAGGACACCGCCGACGAGGAGTCGATCGGCGAGAAGTTCGGCGCCCTGGCCGAGTTGCGGAAGGCGGGGCTGATCCGGCACCTCGGACTCAGCACGGTCTCCGCCGCCCAGCTGGGCGAGGCCCAGGCCATCGCGCCGGTCGTCACCGTGCAGAACCTGTACAACCTGGCCAACCGGGAGGACGACGCCCTCGTCGAGCGGTGTGCCGCGGAGAACATCGCGTTCGCCGCGTACTTCCCGCTCGGCGGCTTCACCCCGCTGCAGTCGAAGATCCTCACCGAGGTCGCGGCCCGGCTGGACGCCTCGCCCCAACAGGTCGCCCTGGCCTGGCTGTTGCAGCGCTCGGCCACCACCGTCCTGATCCCGGGCACCTCGTCCCGCGCCCATCTGCGGGACAACATCGCAGCCGCGGACCTGGTGCTGCCCGCCGACGCGATCGCCGAACTCGACACGATCGGGGCCCGGGCCGAGGCGTCGTGAAGGGAGGGCGGGGGTGGGCCGCCCCCGCCCTCGGGGCCGCCGACCGAGGGCGGGAGGAGCAGGGTCGGCGGCCGTTTGGCGCGGGAGAGCCGCCGTCCAGCGCGTGGCCTCCGAGAAGGGCCGGTTCCAGTGGACCGCTCAGTGCCGTGCGCCGGGAGCGTGCGCGACGCACCGGAGTGTGCGCATGGTTCACACGGGGCGCATGGAAAGTCGAAAGCCGGTGCCGGGGAACCGAGTTGCCGGCGCATCTGACTTTCTTTCAAAGGTAGGGATGTTGCCCAAGTGCCTTGTTGGGTTCAGTGGGTTGTGCAAGGGTGAAACACCCGCGCGGGGGTAATGCCCGGGGCTCATTCACCTGTTGATGAACCGAATCCGAGGAATCCACTCCGTGTCCAACCCTCCCCCTCCTCGTCCTCCTTACCCTCCGCCGAACGGCGGGGCTCCCGAGGAATCCGACGAGACCCTGGCCGCCCGGCTGCGGGGCCGCCCGGAGGGTGAGGCCGCACATTCCGTCGCGCTGCTGATGGCACGGCACTGGCAGCCGGTCCAGGATTACGCCGGCGTCTGTCTCGACGCCACGGGCAGTGTCCCCGCCATGGCCGCCGCAGCCGCCTTCCACCAGGTATTCGACCGGCTGACGTTCGGCGAGCACGGCATCGCCCTGCGCCCCCGGCTGCTGCTGACCGTGCGCGACACGATCCGGGAGTGGGCGGCGGAGGAGCGAATATCCGGTGTTCTGCCGGACCTGGAGAAACCCTCCGGGGGTCGCGCCATGCGTTCTGCCAAGTCCATGACATCCGAAAATCGCAAGCTCGCCGAGCGGTCTTTCCAGACCCTTCAGCCGTTCGCCCAGTGTCTGCTGTGGCACACCGAGGTCGAGGCCGAGACGATAACCGTGCCGGCGGCACTGCTCGGGATGGATACCGACACCGCGTCGGCCGCTCTCCAGCAGGCGCACGAAAAATTCCGCGAGGGCTGTGTACGCGCCCACCGGGAACTCGCGCCGACCAAGGATTGCAGCTTCTACAACCGTCTCCTCGACGTCCCGATTCGACGCGGCGGCACACTGCTGCCCGATGTCCAGCAGCATCTGGACCAGTGCCGCTACTGCCGATTCGCCGCCGAACAACTGAGTTATTTCGAAGGCGGGCTGGGAGTCCTGCTCGCGGAGGCGGTGCTCGGCTGGGGAGCCCGCCCCTACCTCGCATCGCGCCCCGGCCGCGGCCGGACCGACACCCGGACGCG
>NZ_JAWOAI010000209.1:0-15983 GCF_033194735.1 Streptomyces sp. W16 | reverse complement strand
CTGTGTTCATGCCGGCGGCAACGCGCGGCGCCGCGCCCCACCGCGAAGTCCGCACAAGCCGCAGGACGCAGGCCCCCACCCGCATGTGGCGCGGCTGACTGCGCCGGCGGACCCAGGCGTACTCGCCGTATATCCGATGACATTGAGTGTCATCACTAGGATGAGCGACATGGGTCGATGGATGCCGGACGCAGCGGGCCGACTGTCGCGGGCCGCGCTTGAGTTGTACGAGGAGCGTGGCTTCGAGGACACCACGGTCGCCGAGATCGCCGAGCGGGCCGGTCTGACGAAGCGGACGTTCTTCCGTCACTTCCCCGACAAGCGCGAGGTGCTGTTCCCGCTCTCGGCCCGGATTCATGAGGTGATCGTCGACGCCATGGCCGCCGCGTCGGCCGAACTCTCGCCGTTCGCCGTCGTCCTGGAGGGGTACGGCGCCGCGGTGGACATGGTGAACACGGGGCATGCGCAGGCCCGGCGTCGCCGAGCCGTCATCGTGGCCAACCCGGAGCTGCGGGAGCGAGAGCTGACCAAGTTCGCCGCGACCAGCGCGGCCGTGACCGAGGCGTTGTGCGAGCGCGGTGTCGCACCGCGGGCCGCCTTCCTGGCCGCCGCGGCGGGTGCCGCCGCATGGAGAGCCGCGCGCGAATGCTGGATCGACGGTCCGGAGACACAGGACCTGCACGCCCTGCTGCGTGAATCCGTGGAGGAGCTCAGGGCCGCGGTCGCGGCCCCGCTCGCGCCGTAGGCCACAGGCACGTCTCTCCTTGCCATGACCCTCTCGTCACCCATGACACCCGGTGTCATCACTGTTACGATGGCACCAGGTGTCATCACTTGCCCTGTGTTCGACCGAGAGGGTGCATCGCGCATGTCGGAAACGTTCGACGAGGCAGCCACGCTCAAACGACGAACCTTCGTCGCGGCGTCGACAGCGGTGGCCGGCCTCCCCCTGCTGACCTCGGATCGCCTGCCCGCATCGGCATCGGCATCCGCACCTACGCCGGCCGACCAGCTCTCCACCGTCCGTCTGACGGTCAACGGCGAGCAGCGCACCGCCCAGGTCGACAACCGCACCTCACTCCTCGACCTGCTCCGCGAGCACCTGGACCTCCCGGGCACGAAGAAGGGCTGTGACCAGGGCGCCTGCGGAGCCTGCACGGTGCTCGTGGACGACCGGAGGGTGAACTCCTGTCTCGTCCTCGCCGTGATGGCCCAGGACGTGCACGTCACCACGATCGAAGGGCTCGCCCGAGGCCGGGGCGAGCAACTGCACCCGCTGCAACAGGCGTTCATCGACCACGACGGTCTTCAGTGCGGCTACTGCACGCCGGGGCAGCTCATGTCGGGCGTCGCCTGTATCGCCGAGGGCCACACCCGCTCCCGGGCGGAGATCCGCGAGTGGATGAGCGGCAACCTGTGCCGGTGCGGGGCGTACACGAACATCGTCTCCGCCATCGAGCAGACGGCCAAGGAGGCGTGACCGCATGCATCCCTTCGCCTTCAGCCGAGCCTCGACCGTCACCGCCGCGCTCAACGCCGGTGCCGGCAACGGCCGTTACATCGCAGGCGGGACCACGCTGGTCGACCTCATGCGGGAGACCGTCGAGCGCCCCGCGCACGTGGTCGACATCAACGGGCTGCCGTACAAGGACATCACCGTCACCCGAGAAGGGCTGCACGTCGGTTCCCTGGTCCGGATGAGCGAGCTCGCCGCGCATCCGGAGGTGCGCGCCACGTACCCCGTCCTCTCGCAGGCCCTCGAACTCGGCGCCTCGGCCCAGCTGCGCAACATGGCCTCCATCGGGGGCAACATCATGCAGCGGCCCCGCTGTCCGTACTTCCGGGACGTCCACTCCGCGTGCAACCGCCGTGACCCGGGCTCGGGTTGCGACGCCCGGGACGGTGACAACCGTATGCAGGCGATCCTGGGGGCGAGCACCCACTGCGTGGCAACTCACCCTTCCGACCTGGCAGTTGCCCTCGTGGCGCTGGACGCCGTGGTCGAGGTGCGAGGCCTCGACGGCCCTCGCTCCATCCCCGTCCAGGACTTCTTCCTCCGCCCCGGAGACACACCGCAGAAGGAACACTCGCTCAGGTCCGGCGAACTCATCACCTCCCTCACCGTCCCCGCCGGAGCGCACACGCGCCGCTCGGGTTACCTGAAGGTCCGCGACAGGCAGTCGTACGAGTTCGCCCTCGCGTCCGCCGCGGTGGCGCTGGACATCAGGGGCGGCGTGGTGCGCGGCGCCAGGGTGGCCGTCGGCGGTGTGGCGACCGTGCCGTGGCGGCTGCCCAAGGTGGAGGAGGCGCTCGTCGGCAGGCGGCCGGGGCGCCGGACATGGACGGACGCCGCGGCCCTCGCGGCCGAGGGCGCCGAACCGCTGTCCGAGAACGCCTTCAAGGTGAAGCTGGTCGAACGGACCGTACGCCGCCAGCTCATGACGATCGGAGGACAGTGATGGCGACGACCGTCGTCGGGCAGCGGCTCTCCCGCGTGGACGCCCGCCGCAAGGTGACCGGCACGGCCACCTACTCCGCCGAGCACCGCATCGAAGGCCTGTTGTACGGCGTGATCGTCAACGGCACGGTGGCCCGCGGCACGGTGAGCCGGATCTCGGTGGACGCGGCGCTCGGCCACCCCGGCGTCCTGCACGTCCTGACCGACTTCGGCAGCCTGCGACTCGCCCACCCCGTCGATCGAATCGCCTTCTACGGCCAGCCCATCGCCGTCGTCGTCGCGGAGACCCTGGAGGCGGCGACCCATGGCGCCTCGCTGGTCGAGGCGACGTACGAACGGCAGGACGCGGTAACCGACTTGGACGCCCCTGACATCCCCTCGCAGACACCCGCCGACGAGCCCGACTACAGCCGC
Source organism: Streptomyces sp. W16 (assembly GCF_033194735.1). Taxonomy (NCBI): domain Bacteria; kingdom Bacillati; phylum Actinomycetota; class Actinomycetes; order Kitasatosporales; family Streptomycetaceae; genus Streptomyces; species Streptomyces sp. W16. The sequence goes on along the minus strand of NZ_JAWOAI010000209.1, from coordinate 13,111 downwards.
GGCGACCCGGCGGGCGCGATGGTCTCGGCGCAGGTGAAGGTGGACCTGGAACTCACCAGCGCCCGCGAGAACCACAACCCCATCGAACTGCCCTCGACCATCGCCCAGTGGCAGGACGGACGCCTGACGCTCTGGGACAAGACCCAGTGGTCACAGGGCGCCGCGCGCACGGTGGCCGGCGCGCTCGGCATCGCCGTCGGCGACGTCCGCGTGCACAACGAGTTCCTGGGCGGAGGATTCGGCAGCGGAATCCAGACCTACGACCATGTGATGCTGGCCGCGTTCGCCGCGCGCGAGGTCGGCAAGCCCGTCAAGGTGGTTCTGACCAGGCGCCAGTTCTTCTACGGCACCGGGTTCCGGCCGGCCAGCCGGCACCGGATCGCCCTCGGCAGCAGCACGGCCGGGCGCGTCAGCGCGCTCGTCTACGAGGTCCGTATCGAGAACGCGCGCTACCAGTCCTACACGGACGGCCTGACCGACCTGCCGCAGTTCCTCTACGGCGTCCCCAACACCCTTACCGCCTACCGGGTCACGCCCGTCGACGTCCACTCCCCGTGCTCGATGCGAGGCCCGGGCGTGGTGCTCGGCAACTACGCCCTGGAAACCGCGATGGACCAGCTCGCGCACGAACTGGCCGTGGATCCCGTCGAGTTGCGGCTGCGGAACGAGCCGACCCAGGACGAGGTCAACCAAATCCCCTTCTCCACCCGGAAGTTGCGCGAGTGCTACGAGACCGGCGCACGCCGCTTCGGCTGGTCCCGGCGGCACGCCAAGCCTGGTTCGCGCACGGACGGCGACCTGCTCATCGGCATGGGGATGGCCACCGCGAGCTACCACAACAACCGACGCGACTGCAGCGCACGGGCCCGGATCCACGCCGACGGCACCGCCGAAGTCTTCGCGGCCTCCGCGGACATGGGCCCCGGCACCACCACCTCGGTCATGCAGGTCGCCGCGGACGCCCTGGGGCTGCCCGCCTCGGCGGTCACCTTCCGGCTGGGCGACTCCAGCTACCCCACCGCGCCCCTGCACGCGGCGGCCACCACCATGGCGAGCGTGGGCTCGGCCGCGCACACCACCTGCAACGCGCTGAGGGCGGAGTTCATCCGCAGGGCGGTGGCGGACCCCGACTCGCCTCTCCACGGCGCGAATCCGGCGGATGTGCACGCCCGCGACGGCTACCTGTCGGCCGCCGACGCGGGAACCCGGGACAGCTACCGGGACATCCTGCGCCGCGCCGGTCTGCCCAGCCTCGACATCACCGGCAACTGGGGCCCGGGCGACGCCGATTCGAAGATCTCCACCTACGGCTACGGAGCCGTCTTCGCCGAGGTCTCCGTCGACCCCCTCCTCGGCCTCGTCCGCGTACGGCGGATCTTCGCGGCGTACGACGTAGGCCGGGTGATCAGCCCCAAACTCGCCCACAGCCAGGCCATCGGCGGCATGGTCGGCGGGATCGGCATGGCCCTCCTCGAAGGAACCGTCACCGACCACCGCGACGGCCGCATCGTCAACGCGAGCCTCGCCGACTACCTTGTGCCGGTGAACGCGGACGTCCCCGAACTCGATGCCGCCTTCATCAACACCGAGGATCCGCAGGCCGATCCGATCGGCGTGAAGGGCCTCGGCGAGATCACCATCGTCGGGGTGGCGCCCGCCATCGCCAACGCGGTGTTCAACGCGACGGGCAAACGCCTGACGGACCTGCCGATCCGACCTGAGGCACTGCTTTGACCTGAGGCCGGTCGGGTGGGCGGGTGGGTCAGCGGAGTCCGGCGAAGAGGTCGTTCTCGGGTACGGCCGCGCCGGTGGTGTCCTGGACCCGGAGGAAGGTCTCCGTGCCCATCAACTCGCCGAACCGCTCCTTGCCCAGCTTGAGGAAGAAGATGTTCTCGCCCTGGCTGGCGTGCGCGGCCAGTGAGTCGAACTTCTGGCCGCTGAACGCGGTGGCGTCCACCCAGGTGGTGATCTCGTCGTCGGGGAGGCCGAGCTTGGCCATCTCGGCGGCCTCGGCGGGGTCCGGTTCCGGCATGTCCGGGTGGAACTCGCGCATGATCTCGCCGAACCGCTGCATCCCGGAGCGGGGCATCGTGGTCCAGTACACCTTCGGTGTCAGTGCGGTCATCTCCAGTGCCGCCATCGTGATGCGGTGGGCCTGGATGTGGTCGGGGTGGCCGTAGAAGCCGTTCTCGTCGTAGGTGACGACCACATCGGGCCGGTAGTGCCGCATGAGGTCCGCGAGTCGGGCCGCGGCTTCCGGCACGGGGGTCTGCCAGAAGGATCCGGGGGCGTCGTTGCTCGGCCAGCCCATCATCCCGGAGTCGGCGTAGTCCAGCAATTCCAGATCGCTGATCTTCAGGACCTCGCAGCTCGCTTCGAGTTCCTGACGGCGCATCAGGACGACGGCCGCCGGATCGTGGCCGGGTTCGCCCGGCTTGACGCCTCCCGGTCCGTCCCCGCAGCCGCCGTCGGTACACGTCACGAGCACCGTGCGGATGCCTTCCGCCGCGTATCGCGCGAGGACCCCTCCGGTTGTGGTGGCTTCGTCGTCGGGGTGGGCGTGTACTGCCATGAGGGTCAAGGGCCGGTCAGTCATAAACAGTCCTCCTGCAGAAATACGTCTTGATTCGCGTAGCGCGGCGGGCGTACCGCGATGCCGGTCTCTCCGTTGCTGCAACCGCGCCGGGCGGACCGGCTGTTCCCGGTGCGGCAGGACGTCTTTGTGCAGCGCACGGCGAGGCGTCGCGTTGAGATCGGCGAATGCGTTCTGCTCGGGCACGACAGGGCCTGCGGTACAAGGACTCTCAGGGCGGACGCGGCCGTGGCCACGGTCCTCCCGCTCCCGGGATCGCGGGCGCCCGGGGCACCTGTCGATTGCCTGTCATCCCTCCAGGCGCTGTTGCCCGTGCCCGCCGGTCGTCACTACGGTGCTCATGGAGATTTCACAGGGAAATCCGATGGAAGGGTCTGCCATGCCCCTGCCAGAGCGCCAGGCTGCACCGTCCCCGGTTGCGACTTCTTCCCGAACCGCTCCACCTGGCCGCTGAGCACGGCTGTTCCGGCCGATCTCGCCCCGGTTGATTCCTGTACGCGGGTAGCGTCCTCGGATTTCCCGCTTCTCAACCCCCGGTCAGCCGGTCCTTTCACCACTTCGCGCACCACGGCATCAGCCGGACCTGCCGCGGTCCCACCCCACTCGGGTGCCACCGTCGTCTCCCTTCGTCCGGCGACACCACCCACGCAGGACCGCACTCGGCCGCTGTGAGCCGCCACTCGACCGGACCCTGCCGGTTCTCGCCCCCCACCAGTCTTCAGGCATGTCCTCGCCCGGAGCAGAAGGAGAGATTCATGAACTCCACGGACAGCGAGCCTCTCGACTACCTCGTGATCGGCGGCGGCCCCGCCGGCCTCCAGCTCGGGCAGTTACTCCAGGCGGCGGGACACGGATACCGAATCCTGGAGAGCGGCCGAGCACCAGGCACCTTCTTCCGTACGTTCCCCCGCCATCGCAAGCTGATCTCGATCAACAAGGTGTACAACGGCACCGATGATCCCGAGCTGAACCTCCGGATGGACTGGAACTCCCTGCTGTCCCCGGACGACCGGATGCTGTTCACCCGCTACAGCAAGCGCTACTTCCCGCACGCCGACGACCTCGTGCGCTATCTGGCCGACTTCGCCGAGACGTTCAAGCTGGACATCGCCTACGACACCCGGGCGGACCGGATCCGGCGCGACGGCGGCGGTTTCACCGTCACCGACCAGCACGGGCAGGAGCATCACGCCCGACGCCTGGTCGTGGCCACCGGGCTGACCCGGCCCAATACCCCGGACATCCCCGGCATCGAGACCGCCGAGGACTACTCCGTCGTCTCCGTGGACCCCGAGGACTTCACCGACCGACGTGTCCTGATCATCGGCAAGGGCAACTCCGCCCTGGAGACCGCTGACAACCTTGTCGAGACCGCCGCCGTCATCCATGTCGCCGGCCCGCACTCCATCCGCATGGCCTGGAACAGCCACTACGTCGGCCATCTCCGCGCGGTCAACAACAACTTCCTCGACACCTACCAACTCAAGTCGCAGAACGCCCTGTTGGACGGCAACGTCTTGTCCATCGAGAAGGATCCCGACGACGCCATGTACCGCGTCCGCTTCAGCTTCTCCCGGGCCGACGAGGTCGTGAAGGAACTGCGCTACGACCGGGTGATCGTCTGCACCGGATTCCGCTTCGACGCCTCGGTGTTCGACTCGTCGTGCCGACCCGCCCTCGTCATCGACAACCGTTTCGCCGAACTCTCCCCGGCGTACGAGTCGGTGGACGTGCCCGGCCTCTACTTCGCCGGAACGCTCATGCAGCAACGCGACTTCAAGAAGTCCACCGGTGGCTTCATCCACGGTTTCCGGTACGCCGTGCGCGCCCTGAGCCGCATCCTCGACGAACGCCATCACGAACAGCCCTGGCCCCACCGGCAGTTGGAGAGCGATCCGGTCGCGCTGGCGGACGCCGTGGTGGCCCGGGTCAACCGCAGCTCGGCACTGTGGCAGCAGTTCGGCGTCATCGGCGACGTGATCGTCACGGCACCCGGCGAACCGGCCCGCTACCACGAAGAGGTGCCGGTCGCGTACGCCCACGAGAGCCAACTCACCGACAACGGCGACTACTTCACGGTCACGCTGGAGTACGGCCCCGACCACGACAAGGTCGACCCCTTCGACATCACCGTGCGCCGCACCGCCCAGAACTCGGTCGACGACGCCTTCGACGCGGCGTACCTCCACCCGGTGATCCGCCACCACGGCGGCGGTGAACTCCTCGGCACCCACCACATGGCCGAGAACCTGGAGAACCACTGGGACCACCCCGAGGTCCACCACGCCCCGCTGGCCGAGTTCTTCGCCCGCGAGCAGGCCCGCCGACCGAGCCCCGCCGGGCGGTGAGCGGCATGCAGTACACCGTCCGCGACTTCGAGACCGCGGCGCGCGCCGAACTGGACCCCGTGTACGCCGACTTCATCGCCGGCGGAGCACGCGACGAGATCACCGTACGAGCCAACGAGGCGGCGTTCGGGCGGCTGCAGCTGCTGCCCCGGGTGCTGCGGGGCCGTGCAGTACGGGAGTTGGGCATCGACCTGCTCGGCAGCCGGGCGAGCCTGCCGGTCCTGCTCTCTCCGACCGCCTTCCACAAACTGGTCGATCCGGAGGGGGAGTTGGCGACCGCCCGTGCCGCTGCGGCGGCCGGCGCGATCATGATCGTAGCGATGGCTTCCACGGTGGCGGTGGGCGAGATCGCCGACGCGGCGCGCGCGGCCGGAGACGACGTGTCCCTGTGGTTCCAGCTCTACATCCAGCCCGACCTGGACATCACCGAGACACTGGTACGCCGGGCCACCGACGCGGGATGCACCGCGCTGGTGGTCACCGTGGACTCCCCGGTGCTGGGCGCGGGCGAACGCAACAGGCGCAACGGCTTCCACGACCTGCCGCCCGGCCTGCGCTGCGAGAACCTGGTGGACCTGCGCGACGGCGAGCGCGGCCACGTACGCCAGATCGCGATGTCCCCGGAGCTGAACTGGGAACACGTCGACTGGCTGCGCGGCATCACCTCGCTGCCCGTCCTGCTCAAGGGCGTCCTGCACCCCGAGGACGCCCGGCTGGCGGTCCGGCACGGCGTCGACGGACTGCTGCTGTCCAACCACGGCGGCCGTCAACTCGACACCGTCCCCGCCACGTTGGAGCTGCTGCCCGAGATCCTCGCCGCCGTCGAGGGCCGTATCCCGGTCGTGCTGGACGGAGGCGTACGGCGCGGCACCGACGCGGTGAAGGCACTGGCGCTCGGCGCGTCCGCGGTGGGCATCGGCCGGCCCGTGATGTGGGCGCTGGCCGAGGGCGGCGAGAAGGGCGTACGACGTCTCCTCGAACTGCTGCGGGACGAACTCGACGACACCCTGGCTCTGTGCGGGGCATCGGGGCTGGCCGACCTGACGCCCGATCTGGTCCGGATGCCGGCGTGGGGTCCCGTCCCCGGTCCCGCCATGACGCCGGGGGCGGACCGACGATTCGGCGGGGTGGTCGCGTGAGCCCCACCGGATGGCTGATCACCGGCGCGGTCGTGGTCCTGGTCGCCGCTCTGCCGTACTGGCTGCCCAAGGCGGTGATCGCGCTGCGTGTGCGCATCTTCGCCCGGGTGGGCGGCGAGGAGGGCATCCGGGCACCCGGCCGGGAGGTGCCCGCCGAGGAGTTCAAGAAGGTGTACGGACATCCGGCGGCGAACGGCCGCAGCCGGGGCGCCGCGCTCTCCGACCTGTTCTGGTACTGGCTGTCGCCCGGCCCGGAGGTGCACCAGGAACACCTGGAACCCGGACCGCGGTACGACGACGTCGCCCGGAACACCCGGCAGATCCTGGCCGGGCTGTCCCGTGAGCAGTGGACGGAGTTGGTCGGCCGTTGCACCCGCCGCGTGCTCGACGAAGTCGACGGCCACGCGCGCGTGCACCGGGTCAGACTGCGCGACCTGATGATGCCCGTCTGGGCCGAGGTCTACTACGAGGTGGTCTTCCGCGCGCCCTGCCCGCGGCACGTCCGGGACCTGATCACCGGCAACGCGAACGACGTGGTCAGCGCCCTGAAGTGCACCGGCCTCCGCCACATGGACCGGCGGGCCCGCCTCACGGCCCACCTGCGGGACCGGCTTGCGCACGACCCGCCGCCCGTGCCGCTGCCGGCCACGCTCACCGCGCGGGAGCAGGCGTACTACCTGCAGGGCACGTTCTTCAACACCGCGGTCGTGCAGATGTCGGAGGCGATGGCCCATCTGCTGCTGGCCCTCGCCACACACCGGCCGGTGCAGGACCGGCTGGCGGCAGAGGGGGCGGACCCGGACTTCCTGGACCGGGTGATCAACGAGACGCTGCAGCACTTCCCGCTCTTCGGCGTGGCCCACCGGATCACCTCGGGGGAGATCCCCCGGGACGGGCGCGATCCCATCCCGGCGGGTTCGGTCCTGCTGTTCAACTACCCCGAGTACCAGGGGTCCGGCGGCGGCACGTTCGACCCGGACCGATGGGTGGACCCGGACACCAGGCCGTCCGCCTTCATCCCGTTCGGGGTGACCGCCAACCGCCCCTGCCCGGCGCGCGGTTTCGCCGTCCTCACCATGCGGGTCGCGGCGGAGGAGGTCTTGCGCCGATTCCGGCTCGACTCCTCGGTGGAACACACCCGTTCGCTGCCCAGCCGCGGTCCCTGCCTGCTGATCCCGCGCACCGGGGCCGCGGTTCGCAGCCGGACCCGGCTCGCGGTGATGCGCTTCGCCGACCGGTGGGAGGGCGTCTGGCGCAGCCTCGTCCAACTCGTCCTCGGCAGCTACATGGTGTGGGACGCCCGCCGCCAGGGGCTGTGCCGGAACTACTTCGCCGCCTCGCCCGGCGGCTCCGCCGCCTCTGTCCCCGCCGGCCGTTGAGAGGAACGAGACCATGACTCCCGTGGAGCTTGCTCCCGTCTTCTTCCTGGCCGTCGTCGTGATTCTGCTGACGTGCCGACTGGTCGTCCTGCTGGCAGGCCGCTTCGGCCAGCCGCCCGTGGTCGGCGAGATGATCGCCGGGGTGCTGCTCGGCCCCTCCCTGTTCGGGCTGGTCGCCCCGGGGATCTCCGCCCACGTCTTTCCGGCCGAGCTGAAGCCGGTGCTGTACGTGGCCGGCCAGATCGGTCTGGTGGCCCTGATGTTCGCGGCCGGCTACGAGTTCCGGGCGCACGCCGGGCGCGGCCTGGCCGGCACCGCTGTCGCCGTGTCCTCGGCCGGGGTGGGGATCCCGCTGGCGCTGGGCGTGGGACTTACCCTCGTGGCCCACGGCCATGTCGGCATCTTCGTCGACGGCGTCTCGGTCTGGGTGACGGCGGCCTTCGTCGGCGTCGCCCTGGCGATCACGGCCTTCCCGATGCTGGCCCGGATCATCACCGAACGCGGGCTGGCCGGATCGCGGTTCGGCTCGCTCGCCCTGGCTTCCGGGGCCACGGACGACGCCGTCGCCTGGATCATGCTGGCGGGGGTGCTGAGCGCGGCCTCGGGCAGGGCGAAGCCCATCCTGGAGGCAGTCGGCGGCACCTTGCTGTTCGTGGCCGTACTGCTCCTGTTGGGGCGCCGTCTGCTGGCCTGGATCGTGAACCGCCCGGGCCTCGGCGACGACACCCGCCTCCTCTTCACGGTCGCCCTGCTGTTCTGCGCCGCGTGGTTCACCGACATCAGCGGCCTGTACTCCGTGTTCGGGGCGTTCTGCGTGGGGATGGCCATGCCGCGCGGCGAGGCGTCCGAACGGCTGGTGCGGACCACCCAGTCCGTGACCCAGGTGGTGTTCGTCCCGATGTTCTTCACCTACTCCGGCCTGAACACCCGGTTCGACGTCTTCACCGACCCGTCCGTGTTGCTGTTCGGGGCGGCGGCGGTCGTCGTGGCGGTGGTCGGCAAGTTCGGCGGCTGCTGGGCCGCCGCCCGGCTGCGCGGCGAACCCGGCCCGGTGGCCGTCCGGGTCGGCGCCCTGATGAACGCCCGCGGTCTCATGCAGCTGATCGCGCTCAACATCGGGCTGTCGGCCGGCATCGTCAGCGAGGAACTGTTCACCGCGCTCGTCCTCGTCGCCCTGGTCACCACGGTCATGACGGTGCCGGTACTGAGTCAGTTGGACCGCCGCGACGCCAGGTCCCGGCCGGCCGAGGAGACGCACGAGGGCGAGGAGCCGGTGGCGACATTGAAATGAGCGGGGCGTGGAGTCGTTACGGGAAGCTGACGCGGCAGCCGGTCCTTACTGGGGTCGGCTGACCTGCGTCTTTCACTGTAACGACCCTTGGGTATTACGGTTCCATCACATTCGGAGGGGAGCGTAAAGAGCCTCCCTCGGGAATCTATAGGGACGATAAATATGACTTCTCGGTAGATTCTGGACGGTGTTCTTCACGGACATCGCGCTCGCGGAAAAGGCACAGTGCACGGGCGACTGTGTGCCCGGTGACGGCCCACACGCTGCGACCGTCGAACAGGGAGACCCGAGAGAGCGGGCGCGCCTCCGGCAACGGGTCATAGGCCGTGGGCGGGTGGTGGGGGCACGTGCGGTTCTGGGGGAAGCCAACGGATTCTGCCATGAGTGACCTCCCTCGCAATGATTCCCTCTTGCCGATCTTCATCGGATCCCTGGGCATCTGTACGAGCACGCGAAGTGCAGCCAAATGCCCCGGATACACGGTCTGGCCGAAGGCCATCAGATCGCTGCCAGGTACCTCGGACGCCTCTCCCGTGTCATCGCCCCGGCGACTCGCGGGTGACTTGAACTCCTCCGCGACCACCCTTGCTCGGGCAGCTCCGTTGCCGAGGTGCCCGGCGCTGCGATGCGGGCACGGTGCGGACGCAACTGGCGGAGGCCGGTGTTCGCAGGGCTCCGGGGCGGTGTCTCTCCCCCGGCAGATCCCCCGCTATCTCGCTGTGGTTGCGGTCTGGGGGAGCGGGCGGTGAGCCGGGGCCGGGGAGAATCGGCCAAGGCGCGACGGCTGATCAAGTGAGGGTCGCCATCCATGCCTCGACCTGGTCGGCGGTACGGGGCAGGGCGGCGGAGAGATTCTCGTTGCCGTCGGCCGTGACCAGGATGTCGTCCTCGATGCGGACTCCGATGCCGCGGTATTCCTCGGGGACCGTCAGGTCGTCCTGCTGGAAGTACAGGCCGGGCTCGACGGTGAGGATCATGCCGGGCTCCAGGGTGCCGTCGACGTACAGCTCGGTACGGGACCTGGCGCAGTCGTGCACGTCCAGGCCGAGCATGTGGCCGGTGCCGGCCATGGTGAAGCGGCGTTGCAGACCGAGCTCGTAGACCTCGTCGGGGTCGCCCCGGAGGATGCCCCACTCGACGAGCCTGTGCGCCAGGTGACGCTGGGCGGCGATGTGGAAGTCCCGGTAGGCGGAGCCCGGCCCGACCGCCGAGATGCCGGCATCCTGGGCTTCGTGCACGGCGTCGTAGATCTGGCGCTGAAGCGGGGTGAAGGTGCCGCTGATGGGCAGGGTGCGGGTGATGTCGGCGGTGTAGAGCGAGTGGGTCTCCACGCCCGCGTCGAGCAACAGCAGCTCGCCCGGGCGGACTTCGCCGTCGTTGCGGACCCAGTGCATGATCGTGGCGTGCTCGCCCGCGGCGCAGATGGAGCCGTAGCCGATGTGGTTGCCCTCCAGGCGGGCGCGGCGGAAGAAGGTGCCCTCGATCCAGCGCTCGGACGTGGCGATCGCGGTGGCCAACTCCCGTACGACATCGGTGAATCCGCGCACCGTGGAGTCCACGGCCCGGCGCATCTCGCCGATCTCCCACTCGTCCTTGACCAGGCGCAGTTCGGACAGGGCGGTCTTCAGCTCGGTGTCGCGATCCTCGTCGCTGTCGACGGCCGCCTCCAGGCCCGCGTCGTAGCCGCGCACGATCCGGGTCGGGACCCGGGGTGCGTCGCGCAGTTCCTCGGCTGCCTTGCGTATGTCGTGGCAGGGCAGTTCGAGGCGCCGCTCGCCCTCGGCGAGGGAGAAGCGGCGGCCGGTCCACAGCTCACCGCGTCCCTGCCAGAACTCGCCGTTGTCGCGGTCGGAGCGGGGCAGAAGGTAGACGTGGGCGTCGTGGCCGCCGTCCTCGCGCGGCTTCAGGACGAGCGCGCCGTCCTGGGTCTGGTCGCCGGTGAGGTGGACGTACTCGCTGGAGGGGCGGAAGGGGTAGTGCGTGTCGTTGGAGCGCACCTTGGGGTTTCCGGCCGGGACGACCAGGCGCTCACCGGGGAAACGGGCGGAGAGGGCCGCGCGGCGCTTGGCGGCGTAGGGGGCCTGTTCCAGGGGGCGCAGGTCGTGCAGTTCCGTGTCCGCCCACCCCGTTCTCATCAGCTCGGCCAGCTCGGGGGAGACGGACGGGTACAGGCCGTTCTTGCGGACCGCGGTCTCCTTGGGATCCCTGGACACCTTCAAGCACCTTCTTCGTCGTGGGGCAGCCGTGGGGCAGCCGTGGGGCAGCCGTGAGGCAGTGGTGATCGCCGTCATGGGATGGCGAAGCGCAGCCTAGAGGGCCTTGGCCAGAATAGAAACATGTGACATTGTACTGGCGTGAGCAACCGACTGACCTGCGACGTCGTGGTCGTCGGGGCCGGAATGGTGGGTGCGGCCTGCGCCCTCTACGCGGCCCGGGCGGGCCTGACCACCCTCCTTGTGGACCGGGGGCCCGTGGCCGGCGGCACCACCGGAGCGGGCGAGGGCAACCTGCTGGTCTCCGACAAGGAACCGGGCCCCGAGCTGGACCTCGCCCTGCTGTCCCGGCGCCTCTGGGGCGAACTGGCCGCCGAGCCGGGCATGGCCGGGGCCGTGGAGTTCGAGGCGAAGGGCGGTGTCGTCGTGGCCTCCCGCCCCGAGGGCATGGCGGCGCTGGAGACCTTCGCGGTCGGCCAGCGTGCGGCGGGCGTGGACGCGCGGACGATCGCCCCCGATGAACTGCCCGACCTGGAACCGCACTTGGCGCCCGGCCTCGCGGGCGGAGTCCTCTATCCGCAGGACTGTCAGGTGATGCCGTCGCTGGCCGCCGCACACGTCGTCCGCGCGGCGCGGCGGGCCGGAGCGGAACTGCGCACCGGCACGGCCGTCACGGACATCCTGCGCGCGAAGGACGGATCGGTACTCGGTGTGCGGACCGAGCGCGGCGACATCCACGCCCCGGTGGTCGTGAACGCGGCCGGCACCTGGGGCGGCGAACTGGCCGCGCTGGCCGGGGTACGTCTCCCGGTGCTCCCGCGGCGCGGCTTCGTCCTGGTCACCGAGCCGCTGCCGCGCCGGGTCGTCCGGCACAAGGTGTACGCCGCCGACTATGTCGCCGACGTCGCCAGCGGGGACGCGGGACTGCAGTCCTCCGCCGTCGTCGAGGGCACCGACGCGGGACCCGTCCTGATCGGCGCGAGCCGTGAACGGGTCAGCTTCGACCGGCAGTTCTCCCTTCCGGTGGTACGGCGCCTGGCGGCGCAGGCCACCGCGCTCTTCCCGGTACTCGGCACGGTCCACGTCATGCGCGCCTACCTGGGCTTCCGCCCCTATCTGCCGGACCACCTCCCGGCGATCGGCCCCGACCCCCGGGTGCCCGGGCTCCATCACGCGTGCGGCCACGAGGGCGCGGGCATCGGGCTCGCGGTCGGCACCGGGCATCTGATCGCGCAGACGCTGACCGGCAGGACGCCCGAACTGGACCTCGCTCCGTTCCGGCCCGACCGCTTCCCCGAGGAGGCCGCGTGAATCCCCTGGAGCTCGCCGGGGCCCGGCCCGGCCCCGCGTTCACCGTCACCCTCGACGGCCGTGCGATCGAGGCGCTGCCCGGCCAGACCGTCGCGGCCGTGCTCTGGTCGGCGGGCATCACCTCCTGGCGCTCCACCCGAAGCGGCGGATCGCCGCGCGGCGTGTTCTGCGGTATCGGCGTCTGCTTCGACTGCCTGATCACCGTCAACGACCGCCCCAATCAACGGGCTTGCCTGGTCCCGGCCCGGTCCGGCGACGTGATCCTGACCCAGGAGGGAACCGGTCATGACGAACTCGGATAGGACGTTCGCGGTCATCGGTGCCGGTCCCGCAGGGCTCGCCGCCGCGTTGACCGCCGCCGACCAGGGGGTACGGGTCACGCTGCTCGACTCCGGCGCCCAGGCGGGCGGGCAGTTCTACCGCCAACCGGGCGTCGGCCTCGGTGCACGCAGGCCGCACGCCCTCCACCACGCCTGGGGTACGTGGGAGAAGCTGCGGGACCGACTGGCCGCACACATCGAGGCGGGCCGCATCACGTATCTGACGGACCGTCATGTGTGGTTCGTGGAGCGGCACTTGGACGAGGCGGAGGCCCGGGGCGAGGAGGGCTTCACCGTGCACGCCCTGCTCGGGCCCGAGCAGGTGCAGCCGGAGGCGGTCACGGCCGATGCCGTGCTCCTGGCGACCGGTGGCTACGAGAAGGTGCTGCCGTTCCCCGGCTGGACCCTCCCCGGAGTGGTCACCGCGGGCGGCGCCCAGGCCATGCTCAAGGGCGGGCTCGTGCTGCCGGGCCGCACGGTCGTCGTCGCCGGGACCGGGCCGCTGCTGATGCCGGTC
>NZ_JAWOAI010000208.1:0-16000 GCF_033194735.1 Streptomyces sp. W16 | reverse complement strand
CTCCGCCCCGGCACAGCCGGTCAGCAGCCAGGACCCGCCGAGTGCCGCCGCCGAGGCGAGGCCCGCGGTGAGCACCGACCGGCGGCCCGGGTGGTGGATGTCGGACATGTACCGACCGTCCTTGTCGCTATTCGTTCAGCTATTCGTTCAGCGGAACGATTGAGTAAAGTGCGTGAACGATAGCTAGGGGATGGTTTCCCGCCAACCCTTTGGGCCCGGAAATTAACGTCCGAAACGCAGTGGTTACCGGGAGGCGTCGCGCAGGGGTTGCCGGTACGGCCCGTGCGGTCGCTCAGCCGGTGATCTCGCGGGCCCAGGGCAGCAGTGCCCGCTCCGCGAGGACGACGGCGTAGAAGAGCAGCACGCTCATGACGCTGAGCAGGGCCATCGCGGCGAACGCGAGGGGCGTGTCGGCGTTGCCGCCGGAGGCCACGATGACGTAGCCGAGGCCCTGGTCGCCGCCCGCGAACTCGCCGACGACCGCGCCCACGACGGCCAGGGTGACGCCGAGGCGCAGGCCGATGAAGACCTGGGGCAGGGCCCAGGGGATGCGGAGCTTGCGGTAGGTCTGCCAGCGGGACGCGGTGAGCGAGTGGGCCAGTTCGGTCAGTTCCAGGGGGACGGAGGTCAGTCCTGCCATCGTCGACACGACCACGGGGAACCAGGCGAGCAGGGCCACCATGAACACCTTCGGGGCGGTGCCGAAGCCGAGCCAGACCACGAGGAGCGGTGCCACCGCGATCTTGGGTACGGCGTTGACAGCGACCAGCAGCGGCATGACCGCGCGTTCCACGCCCCGGGACGCGGTGAGCAATACGGCGGTCGCCAGTCCCGCGCCGACGGCCAGGCCGAAGCCGACAGCCGTCTCGGTGAACGTCTGCCAGGTCTGGCGGAGCAGATAGCCGGGCAGCCGGCCGAAGGCGTCGACGACGTCGGGCGGGGCGGGCAGCAGGAACGGCCGGATGTCGAAGGCGACGGTGATCAGCCACCACCCGGCCAGGGCGCACACGGCTGCCAGGACCGGCGGTCCCACCGACAGGACGCGTCTCACGCCGGGGGCCTGCGGCCGATGGTCGAGTAGGTGAAGTGGTCACGGACCATCAGCCGGGGATCGGTGACCAGCCGGCCCAGCTCGTCCAGCTGCACCTGCGTCATGCCTGCCGCCAGGAAGTCCTCCCGTGCCTGGGCGATGTTCGCGCCGATCAGCAGCGCGCCCGCGGTGCCACCCCGCCAGGACCGCGCTTGGACGAGGGTGTCGACGTCGGTCAGGCCCGCCTCCAGCATGGCGGCGGGTACCCGCCCCGCCCAGGTGGGGTCGTTTCCGTGGGCGGGCAGGACGTGTTCGACGAGCAACTCGTGGTAGAGATCGACCAGTTCGGCGGCCTGCGGGGTGGGGGCCGCCAGCACGAGCCTGCGGAAGGCGGACGCGAAGTCCTCCACCACGAGGGCGCCGCCGGGCGCGAGCGCGGCGGCGAGCCTGCGGAGAACGGCCTCCCGTCCGGGCAGGTGCACCAGCACCAGCCGGGCGTGGATCACGTCCCAGGGACCGTCGGGCACCGGTTCCTTCTCCAGGTCGTGTACCAGCACGTCGTACGGCGGACTCGGCGGCAGATGCCGGGTGTTGACGTCGGTGGCCAGCACCCGTCCCGCGGGTCCGGCCGCGAGGGCGAGCCAGGCGGCGATGCTACCGCCCCCGGCCCCCGTCTCCAGACAGCGCCGGCCGGTCAGGTCGCCGAGGGACGACAGCCGCGAGATCGTGAACTCGTCGAGGATCGCCGGGAGTTGGCCGTGCCGCGCGACGGCCTCCGGGTCGTCGTTGTCGAAGGCGTACGGGAGCGGCGTCTCCACGGCCGTCAACTCGACTTCATGGCGGCGAAGTCGACGAGGTCCTGCGGTGTCATCCCCGGCTGGACGACCCCGGCGTTCTGCAGGCTGGTGAGGGCGCGCTGCATCCGTGCCTCGGTGATGAGTCCGATGGACGACTCTCCCTCGGCCGTCACGGACGGTGTCATCAGCTTGATCTCCGCGCTCGCGGCCGTGGCGTCCGTCTCCGGATGCTTGGCGTGCAGCAACTTCCCGGCCTCGTCCGGGTGTTGGATCGTGTACTTCAGCGCCTTGAGCATGGCGGTACGGAAGCGCTTGACCAGGTCCGGTTTCTTCGCGGCGAGGGATGCCGTGGTGACCGTCGCGTTGCCGTACAGGTCGGGCAGGTAGGTGCTGTAGGGGAACACCACGACATGCTTCGACCTGGCCTGCACGGTGGCTTTCTCAATGGTCGACCGGCCGATCAGGAACGTGCTGAGCGCGTCGGCCTTGCCGCTCGCGAGGGCCGGGCCCAACTGGACGGGCTGGACCGCGATCCAGTGGATTTCGGCGGTGTCGATACCGGCGAGCTTGGCATAGCCGGGGAACAGCAGTTGGTTCACGGAGTTGGCGGCGGCCGCGATCCGCTTGCCCTTGAGGTCCTTCGGGGTGGTGATGCCCGAGCCCTGCATCGCCATGATGGAGACGAGGGTGCGCTGGTGGATGGCGAGCACGGCACGGAAGTCGCGGTAGGCCGTGGAGTTCTTGGCGCCCGCGGAAATCATCGCGCCCGTCAGGTCGAGGCTCGTGAACTGTGCCTTTCCGGAGGCGAGGGCCTTGAGATTCTCGCCGGTGGCCTTTCCGAGTTCGATCTGTACGTCGATTCCCGCCTCCCGGAAATAGCCCTTCTGCTCGGCCACCCAGGCGAAGGCGTCCCGTCCCGCGGCACCGAAGGCGGTGACATAGGTGATGTGATCCTTGGCCGAACTCGTGCTCTTGGTCGACGAGTTGGAGCCACAGGCAGCGGCGGCCAGTAGCGTGACCGCCGTACAGAAAACCGTCGCTGTGCGGTATGAGCGGATCATGCGACCTCCCCTGACGGGGGAATGGGTGGGGGACGGCGGCACTCGGTGGGGCCTTTATCGCCGGGGTCGCGATCCGGAAAATCGTACGCGTGCATGCCACAATCCAGCAGAGCGATTTTCGGTATTCCGCGCACGGCGGCCGACGGGAGTCGACGCGTGATCCAACTACGGGGTGTGTCCAAGGAGTTCGCGCATCGACGTGGCCGTGTCGAAGCGCTTCGGGGCATCGATCTGGAGGCCGGCGACGGCGAGTTCGTGGCGGTCGTCGGGCGTTCCGGCTGTGGGAAGTCGACGCTGCTGCGGCTGATCGCCGGCCTGGCGGTGCCGACCCGGGGCGAGGTCCTCATGGGCGGCCGTGCCGTCACCGGACCGCGCGGTGACTGTGCCGTCCTCTTCCAGCGGCCGGCGCTGCTGCCGTGGCGGTCGGTGCTGGACAATGTGCTGCTGCCTGCGGAGATCTCGGGCGACCGGCGCGACGGCTCGCGGAAACGGGCGCTGGGACTGATCGAGGCGATGGGCCTCGACGGCTTCCAGCGGCGCCTGCCGCACGAGCTGTCCGGCGGGATGCAGCAGCGGGTGGCGCTGTGCCGGTCGCTGATGCAGCGCCCTCGGGTGCTGCTGATGGACGAGCCGTTCTCCGCGCTCGACGCGCTCACCCGGGACGAGTTGTGCGCCGAGTTGCAGCGCACGCACCGCGAGCATCCGTCCACCGTCGTCCTCGTCACCCACTCCGTCGACGAGGCGGTCATGCTGGCCGATCGGGTGGTGGTGCTCACGCCCCGCCCCGGCCGGATCCGTACGGTCCTCGACATCACCCTGCCCCGGCCACGCACCCGCGCAAGGGCCGAGCAGGCGGAGCAACTGGCCCGGCGGGCCGCAGAGTTGCACGCGCTGCTGCTGGACAGCGACACCTGATCCCCGTCCCCACCGTCAACTGCCGTCCCTCCACGCCCTGTTGACATCACCCAACAGGCGCCTAGCGTGTCCAGCGCACAGCATGTCGCACGACATTCGGGATTTCGAACCGGAGTGGAGCGGTGGAGGGACACCGCCGCCCCGACTCCCAACTCCTCGACATGCGAAGGACATTGGTGATGACCCCACCCCTGGGCAGACGTCAGCTGCTCGCGGCCGCA
Organism: Streptomyces sp. W16; assembly: GCF_033194735.1. NCBI lineage: Bacteria > Bacillati > Actinomycetota > Actinomycetes > Kitasatosporales > Streptomycetaceae > Streptomyces > Streptomyces sp. W16. The sequence goes on along the minus strand of NZ_JAWOAI010000208.1, from coordinate 11,976 downwards.
GGTGCCACCTCGGCCGCCCTCACCCTCACCGCCACGGACGGCACGGCGCACGCCGCCACGGACGCCGCCGCCGAACCCACCGCGGTCCGCCCCTTCCCGCTCACCGCCGTGACCCTGCTGGACAGCCCGTTCCGGGACAACCAGCGCCGCAACTCGGCCTATCTGCGCTTCGTCGACACCGACCGGCTGCTGCACACCTTCCGTACCAACGTCCGCCTGCCCAGCAACGCCCAGCCCTGCGGCGGCTGGGAGGGGCCCGACGTGGAGCTGCGCGGCCACTCCACCGGCCATCTGCTCTCCGGACTCGCGCTCGCGTACGCCAACACCGGTGACACGGTCCTGCGCGACAAGGGCAGCACCCTGGTCGCCGAGCTGGCGAAGTGTCAGGCGGCCTCGCCCGCCGCCGGTTTCCGCACCGGCTATCTGTCCGCGTTCCCGGAGAGCTTCTTCGACCGGCTGGAGGCCGGGACCGGGGTCTGGGCGCCGTACTACACGATCCACAAGATCATGGCGGGGCTGGTCGAACAGTATCGGCTGGCCGGGAACGAGCAGGCCCTCGACGTGGTGCTCCGGCAGGCACGCTGGGTCGACGCGCGCACCGCGGGACTGTCGTACGAGCGGATGCAGCGGGTCCTGGAGACCGAGTTCGGCGGGATGAACGACGTGCTCGCCGATCTGCACGCCCTCACCGGCAACGCCACCTGGCTCGATGTCGCCGAACGCTTCACCCACGCCCGGGTCTTCGACCCCCTCTCGCGGAACGAGGACCGGCTCGCCGGGCTCCACGCCAACACGCAGATCCCGAAGATGGTCGGCGCGCTGCGGCTGTGGGAGGAGGGACTGCCCGAGCGGTACCGCACGATCGCCGCCAACTTCTGGGAGATCGTCACCGGCCACCACTCGTACGTCATCGGCGGCAACAGCAACGGCGAGGCCTTCCACGAACCGGACGTCGTGGCAGGGCAGTTGTCGGACAACACCTGCGAAAACTGCAACAGCTACAACATGCTGAAGCTGACCCGGCTGCTGCACTTCCACACCCCGGACCGCGTCGAACTGCTCGACTTCTACGAACGCGCCCTGTTCAACCAGCTGCTGGGCGAGCAGGACCCGGACTCCGAGCACGGCTTCAACATCTACTACACCGGTCTGGCGCCGGGTTCGTCCAAGCGCCAGCCGTCCTTCATGGGCGCGGATCCGGACGTGTACTCCACGGACTACGACAACTTCTCCTGCGACCACGGCACCGGCATGGAGACACAGGCCAAGTTCGCCGACACGATCTACACACACGACGAACACGGCCTGCTGGTCAACCTGTTCGTCCCGTCCCAGGTGGTCTGGCGCGAACGGGGCATCACCTGGCGGCAGACCACCGGCTTCCCCGACCGCTCCACCACCACCCTGACGGTCACCGCTGGCCGGGCCGCGCACCAACTCCGCGTCCGCGTCCCGTCCTGGGCCTCCGGCGCCCGCGCCACCCTCAACGGCCGTGTACTGCCCGACCGTCCGAAGCCCGGCACCTGGCTCACCCTGGAGCGGACCTGGCGCGCCGGCGACCGGGTCGAGGTGTCCCTGCCGATGCGTACGGTAGTGGAGCCGACCCCCGACGACCCCGATGTGCGGGCGGTGCTGCACGGGCCGATGGTGCTGGCCGGAGCGCTCGGCGACCGGGCCGATCCCTGGCTGTCACGCCTGGACGCCGACTCCGTACAACAGGAGTCCTCGGACCCGCTGCGCTTCACCGCACGCGCGGACGGAGCGGACGTGACCCTGCTGCCGATCGCCCGCGTCCACCACCAGCACTACTCGGTGTACTGGCTGACCGGCGAACCCCCGCCCCCTCCCCCGGAGTTCGCCGCCTGGCACCGCTTCGACGAGACCTCGGGCACGACGGCGTCCGATGCGACGGGCAACGGCCGTACGGCCCAACTGGTCGGCGGAGCCGCGTGGTCGGCGGACGGCCGGCTCGGTGGTGCGGTCGCCCTGGACGGTGTGGACGGTCATGTCGCCCTCGCCGAGGACCTGTTGGCGGGCGCCTCCGCCTACTCGCTCGCCACCTGGGTCCGGCTGGACGGCGGTCCGGGCGTCTGGAGTCGGATCTTCGACCTCGGCACCGGCGTCACCGCGAACATGTTCCTGACCCCGCTCAGCGGCGACGGCACCCTGCGGTACGCGATCACCGCGGGCGGGGCGGGCGCCGAGCAGCGCATCGACGCCGAGCCGCTGCCCACCGACCGCTGGGTGCATGTGGCGGTGTCCTACGGCGCGGGCACCGCCGTCCTGTACGTGGACGGCGCGGAAGCCGGCCGGAACGCCGCCGTCACCGTGGAGCCGCGCCGCTTCGGCAACCACGTCCGGGCCGGCTACGTCGGCCGGTCGCAGTACGCCGACCCGTACCTGAAGGGCGCGGTCGACGACTTCCGGGTCTACGGCAGGGCGCTGAGCGCCGCCGAGGTGGCGACGCTCGCTCGACCGGCATAGCGGAGTCACTCCCCCGCGAAGGCCTTCTCCAGTGCGGCGAGGTCGAACTTGCCCATCGCCATGAAGGACTCCGTCGCACGGGCGACCTTCGCGGGGTCGGGGTCGGTGATCATGTCGATCAGCCGGGTGGGGACGACCTGCCAGGACAGGCCGAACCTGTCCTTGAGCCAGCCGCAGGGGCCGGGCTCGCCGCCGCCTTCGAGGAGCTTGGCCCAGTAGTAGTCGATGTCCTCCTGGTTCTCGCACGGGATCTGGAAGGAGACGGCCTCGGTGAACTTGAACATCGGGCCGCCGTTCAGCGCGACGAACTTCTGGCCGAAGGCCGTGAACTCGACGGTGAGTACCGAGCCCGCCGGCTGCGGGGCGCCCTCGGCGTAGTGGCTGATGCGGCCGATGCTGGAGTTCTTGAAGATCGACACATACAGGTGGGCGGCTTCCTCGGCCTGGCCGTCGAACCAGAGACACGTGGTGAATCCGTCGGTGGTCATGCGTTCCTCCATGGGCTCCGGTGGCATCGAACACGGTCATCTGTATCGACTGGCGCCCTCCGCGAAACTCATCGGTCTGGGCGCCGGACAATTCAGGTGGCCGATCCGTCGCCCGGAACTAGTCTCGGACTCCATGACGTCCTCGCAGACTGACAGCGTCCAACCGTTCCGCATCGACATCCCGCAGGCCGACCTCGACGACCTGCACGCCCGCCTCGACCGCACCCGCTGGCCCGACGAGCTGCCCGGCACGGGCTGGGCGTACGGCGTACCGGCCGACTACCTGCGGGAGCTGGTGCGCTACTGGCGGCACGAGTACGACTGGCGGGCGGCCGAGGCCGAGCTGAACGCGTGGCCGCAGTTCACGACCACCATCGACGGGTCGAACGTCCACTTCGCGCACATCCGCTCCCCGGAACCTGACGCCACCCCGCTGATCATCACGCACGGCTGGCCGGGCTCGATCGTCGAATTCGTCGACATCGTGGGCCTGTTGACCGATCCGGCGGCCCACGGCGGCGACCCGGCCGACGCCTTCCACGTGGTGGTGCCCAGCATTCCGGGCTTCGGGCTGTCCGGGCCACCCGCCGACACCGGCTGGGACACGGGCCGGATCGCCGACGCCTGGGCCGAACTGATGCGCCGGCTCGGCTACGAACGGTTCGGCGCACAGGGCGGCGACTGGGGCGCGGTGATCTCCCGAGGGCTGGGCCGCGCCCACCCCGACCGTGTCATCGGCGTCCACCTCAACCTGTTGCCGGGCGCACAGGCACACACCGAGCCCACCGCCGAGGAGCTGGCCGCGCTCGGCCCCGAGGAGCGGGCGGACGCCCTGGAGTCCTGGCGCCGCTGGACCGCATGGCAGGCCGAGGGCACCGGCTACGCCGTCCTCCACGCCACCCGCCCGCAGACCCTGGCGTACGGCCTCACGGACTCGCCGGTGGGTCAACTCGCCTGGATCGTCGAGAAGTTCAGGGAGTGGACCGACTCCGAGGAGCTGCCCGAGGAGGCCGTCGACCGGGACCGGATGCTCACCGACGTGATGCTGTACTGGCTGACGGGGACCGCCGGTTCGGCCGCCCGGATCTACTACGAGCGGGCACACGCCACCGGCAAGCGGGCCACCGCGCCCACCCAACCGTCGACGGCCCCCACCGCGCTCGCCGTGTTCCCGGCCGAGATCCAGATCCCGCTCCGCCACAAGGCCGAGCGGACCGAGAACATCGTCCGCTGGACCAAGCCGGCGCGGGGCGGCCACTTCGCCGCCATGGAGGAGCCCGATCTGCTGGCGCAGGACGTACGCGCCTTCTTCCGACAGCTGCGGGAGAAGGCCCCGGAGTGACCGCTCTGCCCACGGCGAATCTGCTACGGGCCTAGAAACCCGCAGTTCGGGCGCTTCCCGGCCGACAGTGGAGACACCACACAGCCTCGACAAGGAGGACCGATGTCTCCGCTCACCGCCGGTCTCGCCCCACCCCTCATGCCTCGCGCCGAGGAGGGCGACACCCCGCCCTCCCGCTTCGACGACCACCTGGCCGCACAGCTCCTCGCCCAGCGGATCGTCCTCCTCGGCACCCAGGTCGACGAGGTCTCCGCGAACCGCGTCTGCGCCCAGCTCCTCCTCCTGTCCGCCGAGGACCCGCGCACGGACATCAGCCTGTACGTCAACAGCCCCGGCGGCTCGGTGACGGCGGGCCTCGCGATCTACGACACGATGCAGCTGATCCCGAACGACGTCTCGACGCTGGCGATGGGCTTCGCGGCGAGCATGGGCCAGTTCCTGCTGACCGTCGGCGCACCCGGCAAGCGGTACGCCCTTCCCCACGCGCGGGTCATGATGCACCAGCCGTCGGCGGGCATCGGCGGCACCACCGCCGACATCGAGATCCAGGCGGAGAGCCTGGAGCACACGAAGAGGACCATCGAACGCCTCACCGCCCGGCACACCGGCCAGACCGAGGAGACCATCTCCCGCGACGGCGACCGCGACCGCTGGTTCACGGCCGAACAGGCCAAGGAGTACGGCATGGTGGACCGGGTCGTCGTCTCACTGGCCGACGTGCGCCCGGCCGCCTCGAAGCGACGGATGGGGCTCTGACATGGGGACGTACACGATTCCGAACGTCGTCGAGCGCACCCCGCAGGGCGAGCGGTCCTACGACGTGTTCAGCCGGCTGCTGGCCGAGCGGATCATCTTCCTCGGCACCGACATCGACGACGGCGTCGCCAACGTCGTCATCGCGCAACTCCTCCATCTGGAGTCGTCGTCGCCGGAGAGCGAGATCGCGATCTACATCAACTCGCCCGGTGGCTCGTTCACTTCGCTCATGGCGATCTACGACAGCATGACGTACGTACAGTCCCCGATCTCGACGTTCTGCGTCGGCCAGGCCGCCTCCACGGCGGCCGTGCTGCTGGCCGGCGGGGACCCCGGGCGCCGGTTCGTGCTGGAGCACGCGCGCGTGCTGCTCGGCCAGCCGGCGAGCGGCGGACAGCGCGGCATGGTGTCCGATCTCGCGCTCCAGGCCAAGGAGATGGTGCGGATCCGCGCCCAGGTGGAGGAGGTGCTGTCGCGGCACACGCACCACGACATCGCGACACTGCGCGCCGACATGGACCGCGACAAGGTGTTCACCGCGCCGGAGGCCGTGGCGTACGGCCTGGCCGACGAGGTGGTCAGCCGACGCCTCGTCGCGGTCTGAGCGACATCGTCAGGCGGCGACCAGGCACAGCCCGTTGTACGGCGAACTCACCCTGCCCTGACGCCTGTTGCGATGCTGGGTGAATTCGTTCTGTGTCAGCGACAGCAGGTCGCCGAGGTCGAGACCGAGGGCGTGGGCGGCGGCTGCCAGGACCTCCGAGGAGGCCTCCTTGCGGCCCCGCTCCACCTCCGAGAGATACGGCATGGAGATCCGGGCGGCATCGGCCACGTCCTTCAGGGTGCGCTCCTGGGCCAGGCGTTCACGTCGCAGGACGTCACCGACCAGGTCGCGCCACAAGGGTTCCTTGGGCGCGGGAACCGTGGGCTCCGGCAGGTGAGGGGCCGGCTCGTGCGGGCGCAGGGGAATCACGCGGGCTTGGTTCGGCGCTTGGTTGCTCACCCCCTCAGACTAAAAGCGTTGGACGCCAGGGCAAGGGATCAGCATTCTGCCCTGGGTGGAATCGCCGATCCGAAGGGTGCGGAAAGGGTGCTGCGCGACACGTTCGACCGGGCGGCCGAGCGCTACGACCGGGCCCGGCCCCGGTATCCGCGCCCTCTCGTGGCGGAACTGGCCCGGGTGGCGGGCCTCGGCCCGGACAGCCGGGTGCTGGAGATCGCCCCCGGGACCGGTCAACTCACCGTCCCGCTGGCCGAGTTCGGCTGTCGGCTGACCGCCGTGGAGCTGGGGCCGTCGCTGGCGGCGGTGGCCCGGCGCAACCTGAGCCCGTTCCCGAGGGCGAACGTGGAGGTGGCGGACTTCGAGCGGTGGGAACTGCCGGACGAGCCCTTCGACCTGGTGGTGATCGCGACGGCGTACCACTGGTTCGACTCCCGGAACTTCCTGGCGAAGGCGGCGTCCGCCCTGCCTCCCGGCGGGCATCTCGCGGTCGTCACCACCCACCATGTGGCGGGCGGCACCCAGGAGTTCTTCGACCGGATGCAGCGCTGCTACGAACGCTGGGACCCGACCACCCCGCCCGGCTTCCGAAGCCCCACCGAGGACGAATCGGCCACGGACACCCGGGAGTTCGAGCGCTCAGAGCACTTCGAGGACGTCACGGTGTGGCGCGGCGCCCAGGAGATCACGTACGCGACCGACGAGTACCTCGACGTCGTGCTCACCTACTCGGGCCATCTCGCCATGGAGGAGCCCGCGCGCCAGGGCCTCCTGGCCTGCCTCCGGGAGCTGCTGGAGACACGGCACGGCGGCCGGGTCACCAAGCGGTACTTCCACGAACTGATCACGGCCACCCGGACCTGAGGTCTAGTGGTCCTCGCCGCTCAGGCGTACCACCGCACGCACCTGCTTGCCGACCGGTACCCGTTCGACCGTCACCCGCGCGGCCAGAGCGTGCACAATCTCCAGGCCGTGCCGGCCGATCCGCTCGGGGTCGCGGGCGAAGAGCCCGGGCAGGGCGACACTGCTGTCGCAGACCGACACCGTCACCGCGGCGTCCGTGCCCTCCAGCTCCAGGATGTACGGGCCGTTGCTGTGCCGGTCCGCGTTGGTGACCAACTCGCTCACCACCAACAGCAGTTCGCCTTCGGACCGGTCGTCGATCCTGGCGCACCACTCGGTTCTGAGCTGCTCCAGGAACTGGTGCGTGAAGTGCCGTGCCGCGGCGATGCAGCCCGGTTCGCCGGTGTAGTGCGCCGCCCGCCTCAGCGGTTCCACGGGCACGTCGAAACGAGTCGGTATCACTACCCCGTCCCGGTGGTCGATCATGCGTGTCTCTCTCGAAGGCGGGCATCGGCCTGTTGCTGTCGCACCAGTGCTCGTACCCAGCCCCACGCCGGGCAGTCCCCCTAGGAGAGTGACGGTGAACTCGTCCCCGGGGAAACCGGCGCGCTGAAGCTGGAAACCGAAGCCGACGCGGAGTTGGACGCGGACGTCGTCGTCGCGCCGGAGGCCACCGATGCGGGCGCGGACGACGAGGCTGCCGACGACCCGGTCGACGGCGGCTCCGACGACGGCGATTCCGAACTCGGGGACGAGGACGGAGCGGACGGCGACGTGGAGGACGAGGACGGGGAGCTCGACGTCGGCGGGCACGGGCTCGTGGACGCGCCGGGGGTGCCCGGCGTTCCCGGCGTGCCGGGGGCCGTGGAGGCGCACGGCGACGGGGAGTTCGACGACGGCGAGGTCGGCGGGGACACGGTCACCGAGGGGCTGGCCGGGTTCACCGGCGGCGGGGTCCGGTGGTCGTGCCGGCCGCCCGTGTCACCGTGGTGGCGGCCGAACCAGTGCCCGTTGTGGGGGTCGTAGATCACGAAGATGTTGATGACCTGCGGTGCGGGCGTGACCACGACGACGTTCTGCGGCCGGTATGACGACCAGGTGTCGCCGGTCCGCTTCGGGGTGGTCTGCTGGGCGACGGGCGGCGACAGCGGGTTGCCGCAGGCGCAGCGGACGCGGGGCACTCCGTGGCTGTCGACGAGGACGGCGGTGCCCGCCTGGAGGACGGCCTGGTAGCTGGTGGCGACGCCGTCGCGGTAGCCGTGGTTGGTGACCCGGGTGTCCATGCGCAGCTGTACGGGGGTGAGGGAGCGCAGATAGGCGGGGACTCCGGCGGGCTGGACGCCGACGACGGACGCGAACGCCTTGTTCTTCGCCGGGTTCGCCCGGAGCGCCTTGATCTGCTTCTCCACGTCGCAGCTGGCGACGTTCTGGGTGCCGCCGTAGAGGCCGGGGGCGCCGCCGTCGACACCGCGTACGGCGTTCGCCGGTTCCGAGGCAGTGGGTGAGGCGGAGACGGGCGGGGCGGAGCTGTCGCTCGCCGTGGACTCCGTGAACGGGTCCGGGCCGGTCTTCGCCGCGGCCTGCAGAAAGACCTCGCCCTTGCTCGCCGTGCCGGTCGAGCCTCCGTCGGAGCGGGTGAAGACGAGGGCCAGCACCACTGCGGCCACCACAGCGGTGGTCAGGATCGCGACGCGTGGCGCCGACTTCCACCACGGGCGGTGCGGCTCCGGCGCTCCCGCACCGCCGCTGCCCGAGGGCTGCGAGGGCGGGCCCGAAGGCGGCTGGGAGGGTCCCGACAGCGGGCCGGAGGGCGGTCCGGTGGGGCGGCCTGAAGACGGAGGTTCGACGCTCACGAGCTCTTCTTCCCGACGCGGCTCTAGCGGCATTTCTTCAACGCACGAAGTTTCGTACCGATTCATACCGCTTTATCCACAACGCCCCCATTGTGTGCTCCGATCCCGGTCCGCCCGCAAGCCGACGCGGACGGCCCTCCCGGCGGGCGCGCTTCCCGAGCGCTGCTTAGCGTGGCAGGCGTGACCCCCCGAACCCCCTCTGACCAGGCAGTCGCCCGCCACGGCTGGGTCCAGGCCCTGAGCACGGTGCTGGCCGGGCTGCTCACCATGGGCGTGGTCGCCGCGCTGGGCCTGTGGGCGGCGGGCGCGACGGACCTCCCGGACGGCGCGTTCCCCCGGGTCGTCACGGCGACCGTGGTGACGGCGGTCGGCGGCACCGTGAAGCTCTCCGGAAACGCGGGCTCGCTGGCCGACACAAAGGCAGGCCTGACAGTCATCCCGCTCTCGGTGACCCTGGCCGGCGCCCTGGCGACCGCCACCGCGTTCCTACGGCCCCTACGGCACCGCGCGGTCGCCTCGGCCGCGGAGCTGGCCGGCTGGGCCGCCCGTATCGCCGTCCTGTGGCTGCTCGGCCTGATCGCACTGGCCCTCGGCGCACGCCAGAAGTTCTCGATCTCCCTCGGCAGCGGAACTCTCGGCGACATCGGCGACCTCATCGGCGCCTCACCGGAGGTCGGCTTCGAGGCGGACGTACCGCAGACGGTGCTGTTCGGGCTGCTGTGGCTGGCCGGGGTACTGGTGCTGGCCCTCCTGGTGTCGCCGGGCGCGCCCCTCCCCGCCCGGCTGCTGCGCTTCCACGCGTCCGTCCGCCCGGCCGCGTACGCCGTGGTCGCCCTCCTGCTCGCCTACGTCGCGCTCGGCGTCGTCATGGCCCTCGTGGTCGCGGCGACGCGCGGCCACGCCGTCCAGACCTTCGCCCTGATCCTGCTCGGCATGCCGAACCTGGTCTGGCTCACCCTCACGATCGGCCTGGGCGCCACCTGGAACGGCCGGGTCGACGGCCCCTTCGGCCTGCCCATGCCCCACCTGCTGGACGAGGTCCTGCGCACCCCGGACATCTCCACCCTGAACCTGAACTCCATCGCCGCCTTCGACGGCCGGGTGTGGTGGCTCCTGGTGGTGAACGCGGTCCTGCTCCTGTCCGCCGCGGTCCTGATGGCCGTCCGCTCACCGGCCCACACCCGCGCCTGGCAGCACGCCGTCCACCTGGCGGTCGCCCTCGCCCTGGCGGTCCTGATGATCTGCCTGGTCGGACGGATCTCCGCGCACTACGGCCTCTCCCTCCTCGGCATCGGCGACGTGGGCGGCGGACTGTCAGGGGACCTGTTCCTGAAGGCCGAGTTGTGGTCGGCGGTGGGCCTGGCGGCACTGTGGGGGTTGGTCGCGGGCTTCCTGGGGGCACTGCTGGCGAAGCCGGTGCGCCGACGCGGCGAGGTCGAAATTCCCGAGCAGTCGAAGCGCCCGGCGTGAGAGTGTGCGCCCAGCCGAGGAAAGGGCAGACATGGCGCCGACTCTCGAAGACCGCCTGGCCATCGCGGAGTTGATCGCGCTGCACGGCCACTTGGTCGACGAGGGCGAACTCGACCGTCTGGACGAGGTGTTCACCCAGGATGTGGAGTACGACCTCACCGACTTCGGCCAGGGCACGGTCATCGGCCTCCCCGAACTCGTGGGCGCGTCCTTGGCGTTGGGAGACGGGAACCCCGTAGCCCATCACGTCACGAACGTGGTGATCGAGGAGTCGGCGGAGGGCCAGGTCCGGGTCCGGTCAAAGGGGCTGGGGATCCGGACGGACGGCTCGTGCGGTTCGGTGACGTACGAGGACACGGTGGTGCGCACGGGGGTCGGCTGGCGGATCTCGCATCGCAGGCTGTCGGCACGACGGATACCGCTGACGCCGGGGACTACGGCGCCCCTTCAGGGGCGCGGGGAACTGCGCGACCAGCCCCCACCGGCCCGCAGCTGACAACGAGACCTCAGCGCCCCCTGAACACCGGCTCAGCCCACGGAGGCACCGCAGCCACCCCCACATCCACCTCGGTCGCCACATGCCCCGACACCCCGCCCCGCAACTCCGTCACGAACGCCAGACACGACTCGTACCGATCATCCGGACTCTTCGCCAACGCCTTCGCGAACACGGCGTCGACATGCCCCGGCAGATCGGGCCGGGACTCGGTGACCGCCGGAGGCATGTCGTACTGATGCGCCCACAGCAGCGCCATGTCGTCGTCCCGCCGGAACGGCGGACGCCCCGCGAGGGTCTCGTAGGCGACGCAGGCAAGCCCGTACACGTCACAGCGCCCGTCGACCGGCCGTCCGGAGATCTGCTCGGGGGCCACATAGTCGAGGGTCCCGACGAACTGGCCGACCGTCGTGAAACCGGTCAACGACAGCGACTTCTTCGTCAGACCGAAGTCGGTGAGATATACGTGCTCGGGATGGTCGGTGTCGGTGCCGCGCGCCACGAGGATGTTGCCGGGCTTCACGTCCCGGTGGACCAGCCCGTGTTCGTGGGCGGCGTCCAGCGCGGACGCGACCTGGCCGACGATGCGGGTGGCCGTCGACAGCCCCAACGGGCCTGCCCGGTCCAGGAGATGGCGCAGGTCGCTGCCGGAGACGTAGCGCATGGCGATGTAGAGGACGCCGTCCGTCTCGCCCGCCTCGAAGACCGGCACGATGTGCGGGTGGTCGATCGCGGCGGCGACCCGGGACTCGTGGGTGAAGCGTTTGCGGAAGGTGTGGTTGCGGGCGAGTTCCGGGGCGAGCAGTTTGAGGGCGACCGTGCGGTCCAGGCGCAGGTCGTGGGCGCGGTAGACGACCGCCATGCCGCCGCGGCCGATCTCGTCCTCGATGCGGTAACCGGCGATCTGCTTGCCGATCAGCTCGGAGGGGCGCCCGGAGAAGCGGCTCGCGTCACGGGCCATCGGGGCTCACGACCTGGGTGGGGGCGTGGCCGGGGTCGGCCGGTTCGGCGCGGGGTCCGTCGTCGGTGGCGTAGGTGCTGAGCCGGGTGCCGTCGCCGTGGACCCAGCGCTCGTGGTCGGCGTCGTAGAGCCAGACGGAGGCGCCGTCGACGACCACCCCGATCCGCAGGCCCTTGGTGCGGGCCTCGAAGGACGCGCCGTCGAGGCCGCCGCCCGCGAGCTCCTCCACCGCGCTCCGGTAGCGGGCGAGGGCCTGTTCGGCGCGGGCCAGGAGGGGGCGCGG